>CAUPHX010000130.1:0-8773 GCA_963511125.1 uncultured Deefgea sp.
AAATTATCTCAAGCTCTACAACCATCACATTCCGCAAAAAGCGCTGGGTCACACAACGCCCATTGCTGCGTTAAAGCACTGGTACAAAATTAAACCTGAATTGTTTAAAAAACGTGTTTATGACCACTCGAAACTTGACACATAATCAGCCTTCTATAAAACGTGAATAATATGCCCCGAAACTCGGCAATTACCCAATTTTGACAGGTGCAGCTGAAAATATTATGCGATTGCCATGCAACAAATAATGCTTGGCAAATTGAACTGCGTTTTTAGTAAAGCAGGCTCTTCCAAAGCAACTAGAAAATCATCCGCTCGGCCTTCCTGAAGGGCTTATAAAGCATTGGCCTTGCCACGAGACAAGAACAATGCTTTTCCATTCAGTTACAACGCGCTACTTAGGTATTCTGAATCACGATTTTAGGGAATTTGCTCGAAAAGTCTTGGGATTTTGCGGCGATTTTTACGGCCACTTTGCGTGCAATGGCTTTATACAAACCCGCAATATCACCATCGGGATCGATGGCAACAGTTGGTTTACCTGCATCGGCATTGAGTCGAATCGATAAATCGAGCGGTAATTTACCGAGCAATTCAGTGCCATATTCTTGGCTCATCTTTTCGCCACCGCCTTCGCCAAAAATCGCCTCCATATGTCCGCAATTGCTACATACATGCATACTCATATTTTCAACGATACCCAAAATCGGCACGCCGACTTTTTCGAACATTTTTAACCCTTTGCGTGCATCGAGTAGCGCGATGTCTTGTGGCGTTGTCACAATCACTGCGCCGGTTACAGGTACTTTTTGCGACAAGGTCAGTTGAATATCACCCGTTCCTGGTGGCAAATCAATCACCAAATAATCCAAATCATCCCACTGCGTGTCGTTCAATAATTGCGTTAGCGCTTGCGTCACCATCGGGCCGCGCCAGACCATCGGCTGCGCTGGGTCGATTAAAAAACCAATCGACATTACTTGCACGCCGTAATGCTCAATCGGCTTGATGTATTTATTTTCAGTCGTTTCCGGATGATGCTCAGCCACGCCCATCATAGTTGGCAAACTAGGGCCATAAATATCGGCATCCAGTAAACCAACGCGCGCGCCCTCGGCAGCCAAGGCCAGCGCCAAATTCACCGATGTTGTCGATTTACCCACACCGCCTTTACCTGAGGCAACGGCAATAATATTTTTAATACCACGCTGTAGAGGCAAACCCCGCGCCACTGCATGCGCGGTAATGTGGCTACTCACCTTCACCACCACTGACTCCACGCCCGCCAACTCAGACAAAGCACTCACGACTTGTGCTTGACGTGCGGCAAACTGACTTTGCGCTGGATAACCCAAGACCAAATCCAAGCTCACTGTACCGTCTTGCCACTGCAGGTTTTTCACACACTTGGCAGAGATATAATCTTTGCCGGTATCGGGGTCGATTAAAGTCGCTAATGTTTGGCGGAGTAGTTCAAGTCGGGCATCGAATTGGGGGTCGCTCACGGCGGGATTTCCTTGACTAGGGGCTGCGGCATTGCGGCCGAGCAAACGATCGATAAATTTCATGGGGCTGGGATTCTCACAAGCGACAGTGCATGAGCTGCAAAGCCATTAGCAGATGCGACTTAATTGTGTTTTTTCAAGTTCATTCATCCATATCCGCCCCCAAGTGCGCCGCACAACGCCAATGGAAAGCTGCGATTGCATCATCCAAATGCGTATAAATCGCGTCTTCGCCCATCATCGCGGTAATACCAAAGCGTGCCAAATCATTCCGTAATGGTCGATTACATCGCGCCCACTTGATACTAATCCCTTGCCATTCCAGATCAGTCATTAGCCCTTGCAACTGCTCAGCAGCACTGACATCCAACTTCACAATCGCTTGTGCATCAACAATGAGACATTTTAAATTGGGGCACTGCTGTACTAATTCGCGAATTCGAGTGACAAAAAAATTGGCATTGACAAACATCAGTGGCGCATAAAAACGATAAACCAAAACATCTTCATGGGTATAGTTCTGCAAGCCTTTTTCATAAAAGCCCACATCATGATACCCAGTCTTAGTGCGCCGTAATATGGCATCAGCGGGGTTAGAGAACATTCGAATTAAATGCAGCAGAGACAATAAAATCCCGAGCAAAATACCTGGTAAAACTCCGACTAGGACGACCCCAAACGCAGTGGTGATCGCAAACCAGCCCGACAAGGCATCTAAACGCCACAGATCGCGAAAAGCAGGCAGGTCAATCAATTGCGCACCAGCACGAATCAACAAGGCGGCGACGATGACAACAGGTAAATGATTGAGTAAGTCGGACAGTACAAAGAGAAAAAATATTAAGAAAACCGCAGCTAATATGCCTGCAAGTGGACCTTGTGCGCCCGAAGCATCATTGATCGTGGTTCTAGACTGACTTGCGCCGATCGCAAAGCCACCTGCAAAGCCAGCAGCAATATTAGCCGCACCGAGCGCCATTATTTCACGATTGGCATCGATTTGCTCTCCATGGCGCTGCGCAAAAGCACGAGCCAGCAAAATGCCTTCTGGCATCGCCAACATCGTAATACCAATCGCCGTTGGCAGTAAGGTGGCGACAGCAGAAAAACTGAATGCCGGCCAATGAAGTGCTAGGGCTTCGGCACTGGGTGCTCCGACCATCACCAGACCAAAACGCTGAAAATCAAGAAAAATATCAGCCACAATGACAAAAGCAAACAAGATCACCGTAATCGGCCATTGTGGACGCCAGCGATTCAAAGCCGAATAAAGCATCAGAAAAAGCACACCCAAACCCAAAGTAGGCCAATGCGTTTGCCCCAATTGCAGTATCAACTCCAGCATTCGTGGCGGGAAACTCTCCTCAACAAGTCGAATTCTAAATAATTTACCGATTTGCGTGCCGATCAAAATCACCGACGCACCTTGCAAAAAACCGATCAATACAGGTTTTGATAAAAAATCAGCTAAAACACCCAATCGTGCCACTGCCGCCAACACCATCACCAAACCAACCAGTATCGCCAGTAATGCAGCAAGAGATAATGCCTGCACGACATTACCCCCTGCCAGTGGTGCAAGCCCACCCGCGATCAGCAAAGCAATAGCAGCATCCGGACCAACAACGACTTGCTTGGAAGCCCTCATTAAACCATAAACGAGCATCCCTGCAATCGCCGCCAATAAACCCGCGTGCGCGGGCAGACCAATCAATTCGGCATAGGCAATCACTGCCGGTATGGATAAGACTGCGACAGACAATGCCGCAGCAGAATCGACTCGCCAGCTGCGAGTCAAATCACGCCACCACACTTGGATTGAAGAAGTAATCAACGCAACTCCGGCTAGAACTGTTTACCTAACATCACATAAAAGCGCGCCAATCGATTATCACCATAAGCTGCACCCAACTATAAAGGGCCGAGGAAACTATCGTAAGCAAAATACAAGGAGGCCGAATAATGAATTTTATCATCCAATTCTTTATTGTAATTATCAAATACGCTACCAATCTCTAATGCAGTTCCAATATAACTTCCTGAAATTAAGAAATTAGTTGCATAGAGGTATTGTGCTGATCCATATATAAATTGATTACCTTCCAATTCCTGATAGTTATAACTCGATAAATTTAAGAACCCACCCAGCCAACGTACATCAGCAAAAGCGGGTTGCGTGCCATAAGTGCTCTGTGCTTTAGCGGTAAATACAATTGAATCTTTTTCCATACCAATCGCTTTTCGATATAAAAATCCATATCGGGCGTAATCTGTGGACTGATCTGAAACATCAAAAGCATAGTACCCATAGGCGTTCAAAAAAGAGCCGTCTTTGGGGAAAAAATAATTATCTAAGTTATCATAAAATACATTAAATCTAATACCAAAATCATGCCCAGAAAAATTAGGCAGTATTTCGGGACCAATAGATCTATTCCCTTCATACTTGTTAAATACCGGACCTAATCTAAACTCACTATGATTTGATAAAATAGAACCAAAATCAAAACCTAGCGAAGACTTATTATATTCATATTCGGCCAATTGCTCATTATCATTCCAAATCGACAATGGGCCTTGGAAAAAACGATAATATGTAGATACAAAAGCAGTCTCATCCAACATGAGTGGTTGATAGAATTCAGTCGAAAACTGTATTGAGCTACCAACTTGTAAGGTATTTTTCCATTCAGCACCTAATGAATTGAGCCAAGTACGACGATATTGCGCCGAAATATTCCAAGGTTGTGAGTGGGTAAAATCAGTTGCAAAACTCAAGCCAAATTTTAAATAGTTTGGGCCCCAGCTTTTTTCCAACGGTAAAACAGAAACAGACTCACCGTTTGGTCCCATTATCAGTTCATAATCAAGCTGACTATAATCACCTTTGGCGTAAACACTCATCAGATTTTCGTGAAATTGATTGGTATTTAATGGTTCATTGATAGTGACATCTAAAGCATCTTGTAAGACGGCTGGATTCGTCAAATTACCCTGTTCAATTTCGATTGCTTTAACTACTTTGGGTTTTAATTTCTTTGCTTTACGCTGCTTGGACCATGCAGAATACTCAAGCTCACTGACAGAATAACGCTGCAATTGCGGCAAAATCGCCCTTGCTGCGGCATCTCCCACGGCGATCAACTCTGTTCCTTTTTTGAAATCACTCGAAGACAATGCGCCAAACTCAGGTGTTATCAAAATATCTTTGGAAGTAAGACTTTTGATTTGTGGTTCAACGTTTTGTATCATCATCAATCGAGTGTATTGATCTGCAATCGACAATACATTGGTGATTTCATTTCGCTTTAATGGCGCAGCTCCGACGTCAATCGCAATCACCACGTCTGCGCAAGTTTCGCGCGCAACATCAACAGGTAAATTTCGCACCAAGCCACCATCAACGAGCATGCGTCCTTTCGTGTTTACAGCAGGAAATACACCTGGTACAGCCATACTTGCACGCATTGCAGTGACCAAATCACCATTTTTTGCCACCACCATTTCACCCGTTTCTAAATCTGTTGCCACTGCGCGGTAGGGAATCGCTAATTCATCAAAATGGCTTACGGTCCCAGAATAAGTTAAGTCACGTAAGAAAAAGGCAATTTTTTGCGTGCTAATTGCCGCGGAGGGCAATTTAACTTGGCCGTCTTCCAGACCAAACTCAACATTAATCAAAGAGTATTTATCATCTTGTTTTCTACGAAACGTATTGAGTTGACGTGGCAAAGTCGAACTTAATAAATCATCCCAGTCTGCTGCAACAATTTTTTCTTGCATTTCTTCCGGGCTACGACCTGCCGAATAGGCCGCGCCAACCAAAGAACCAATACTCGTCCCTACCACACAATCGACAGGAATACGGTTCTCTTCCAAGACCTTGAGTACACCAACATGAGCAAAGCCACGCGCGCCACCGCCGCCTAAGACCAAGCCCACTCGTGGCCGCTCGGCCAGCGCTTGCAGTGAGAAAAAGACACATGGCAGTGCCAACGCAGCATATTTAATCAAATTTAATCGTTTCGGTTTCTGCATTTTTTCATCCTACAATTCAATCTATATTCATGTCTCGAGGCGAACGCCATGCGCTTACTCTCTCATCGCGGTTTATCCAGCCTGCACCCTGAAAACACTCTTGCTGCATTTGCTGCGGCACTGAGTGTGGGTTTTGATGGGCTAGAAACCGATGTTCGACTCTCTGCCGATGGTGAAGCGATTTTGTATCACGATAGGCTCAGCCCCTTAGGACAAGCTGTGGCAGGTTTAACCCGAACGGAATTATCGCATCAGGCCGGTTACATCGTACCGACATTAAATGAAGCACTCGATGCTTTTCCTGCCGCTTTTTGGAACATTGAACTCAAAACGCCTGCTTGCATGCCCAGTGCGATGTCGACGATTCGACAAATTCAACATAAAACGCCCATTTTACTTTCGTCATTTTGTCATCAACTCATTCATGAAGCAGCAAATACCCTCGATGTGTATTGCGCCCTACTCCTTGCTCATAGACCCACTTCAATCAATACCCTCATAGAAGGTGCAATTCACAACCCGCGCCTGCGCACTCTAGTCTGGGATTATGACATTCTCGACCCAGACTTTTTACTGGATGCATGCCAACTTGGATTTTCACATTATGTTTATGGTGCAGCGAATCAAAATGAGCATCAATGGTGTCGTGAATTTGGTATAGATGGGCTAATCACCGACTATCCAAGCTTAGTTGGTTTAGCAAAAGAGCCGCCCCTGTTAATACCAATACCGTAAAGTGCCTCAATAAGTAGCAAGACAAAAGTCTTCACGCATCGTTGCTTCGCCTTGCGTGAAAACTTTTGTACCATTACTTACAAGGCGGGCTTAACGCGAAATCAGTCCTAAACCGATAATCACCTTGTGTTTCAATTACTTATGCAGACAGCATTAAAGAAAAACTTTATATCGTCGATAAATAAACAAACAATTCAAGATTGATGATCATGTCTATTTACTCAAGTCCATCAGCTCAGCATTTAACTCAGTCTTCGGCGAATACTAACCCGACACAAAAAATTTTAGACACATCGACCCTTGGCTTAGTCGCAGCTTTATGTGGTTTACACCAAAAACATTTAATGAATACACATTTTTCATTAAAACATAATAAGTAATTGATTCATTCATCGAAAAAAAGCCAATCAATACGATTGGCTTTTTCCTTGCTTGCTATTTAACGCTTCAATTTCAGTGCGGCCAATTGATCGGCCATCGCACCCAATTTAGCTTCGGGTTGGGCCACTATTTTTCGCTCGCGCGACGA
Source organism: uncultured Deefgea sp. (assembly GCA_963511125.1). Lineage (GTDB taxonomy): Bacteria > Pseudomonadota > Gammaproteobacteria > Burkholderiales > Chitinibacteraceae > Deefgea. Next base: position 6,808 of record CAUPHX010000130.1, read on the forward strand.
CATCGGCTGAGCACTCACACCACTGGCTTGCTCTCGTGCCACTTCATTCAAACGCATCGTTAGGGCAATCCGTTTACGCGGCACATCGATTTCAGTCACTTTCACTTTCACCACATCGCCCGCTTTCACCACTTCACGCGGGTCTTTAACAAAGCGCGCCGCCAAGCATGAGATATGCACCAGCCCATCTTGATGCACGCCAATATCGACAAAAGCACCAAAATTCGTCACATTGCTGACCACGCCTTCCAGCACCATATCCACACGCAAATCTTTGATGTCTTCAACGCCATCAGCAAAGGTCGCCGTTTTGAACTCGGGGCGCGGATCGCGGCCTGGCTTTTCTAACTCGGCCAAAATATCTTTGACCGTCGGCAAACCAAACTGACTATCGACCAATTCAGCGGGGTTCAATTGCTGTAGCAGCGCTTTATCGCCAATGATAGTGCGGATATTTTTATTCAGCTTGGCAATGATTTTTTCCACCACCGGATAAGCTTCTGGATGCACTGCCGATGCATCCAGTGGATTATCTCCCTGACTAATCCGCAAAAATCCAGCCGCCAGTTCAAAGGCTTTTTCGCCCAATCTAGGCACTTTCAAGATGGCTTTACGATTGGCAAATGCACCATGCGTATCACGGTATATAACCATATTCACCGCAATTGTTTGGCTCAAGCCCGATACCCTAGCCAGCAATGCCGCTGAAGCGATATTGACATCAACGCCAACTGCATTCACGCAATCCTCAACGACCGCATCGAGCATCCGTGCCAACTCACCCTGATTCACATCATGCTGATATTGACCCACGCCAATCGCTTTCGGGTCAATTTTGACCAATTCGGCCAATGGATCTTGCAAACGCCGCGCAATCGACACCGCGCCACGAATCGACACATCCAGATCAGGAAATTCTTTCGCCGCTAATTCAGAGGCCGAATACACCGATGCGCCCGCCTCAGAGACGACAATTTTGGCCGGTTTTTTTGCACCTGCTTTGCCCAGCTGTTCAATGAGTTCAGCGGCTAATTTATCCGTTTCACGGCTCGCTGTGCCATTACCAATCGCAATCAATTCAACTGCGTGCGTTTTACACAAGCGCGCCAACACCGCTAAGGATTGATCCCAATCGCGGCGTGGTTCGTGTGGATAAATGGTTTCGTGCGCGACAAATTTTCCCGTTGCATCGACCACCGCCACTTTCACGCCGGTACGCAAACCGGGATCTAGCCCCAAGGTCGCGCGTGGGCCTGCAGGTGCCGCCAGTAGCAAATCTTTTAAATTCAAGGCAAACACCCGAATCGCCTCAAGATCGGCGCGTTCACGCGCGGCGGTGAGCAATTCACTTTCGAGTGAAACGGCAATTTTCGCCCGCCATGCCAAGCGTACTGTATCGTTCAGCCATTTATCCGCAGCGCGATTTTGCTGACTAATGCCAACGTGTTTGGCGATCATCAGCTCACAACGATTCGGCGTCGTCATCCGGCCACCCGCTTCAATTTCTTCGGGCAGCAATAAATTCAGCGTTAAAATACCTTCATTGCGCCCACGCAATACTGCCAACACACGATGCGATGGCATCGCTGCGAGGCTCTCGGCAAAATCAAAATAATCGCTAAATTTCGCGCCAGCGCTTTCTTGCCCCGCAATCACCGTCGTTTTGAGCTTGCCTTCGCGCTGCACATGCGTGCGCAAAGCACCAATCAGCGCCGCATCTTCACTCCAACTTTCGAGCAAAATTGCTCTTGCGCCATCGAGTGCCGCTTTGCTATCGCCCACGCCTTTGTCGGCATCAATAAAGCGCTGCGCTGCGGCTTCTGGATTTTGCTGCGGATCACTGAGCAATAATTCGGCCAATGGAGCTAAACCCGCCTCACGCGCAATTTGCGCTTTGGTGCGTCGCTTTAGCTTATAGGGTAGGTATAAGTCCTCAAGCCTTTGTTTATTATCGGCCTCAAGCAAT
>CAUPHX010000131.1:0-8740 GCA_963511125.1 uncultured Deefgea sp.
ATTTAACCACCCGTTCTGAGCGGATTTCGCCACCGCACTTTCGCATTTATCCGGTGGACTTGAGCGGCAGCACCCGACCCTGAGCGGACTTTTAATCATTTGCAAAATGAAAGGACGTGGATTGGTGTTTTGCAAGTTCTATCGTAGAGTTCCAAGCAAACCGAAAAGTCGGGACTTGATTACCGTCAGGCGCGTTCCAAATTGAGGCTTGAGCATTGTTAGCTCCAAGTGAATGGTAAAACTGCTGCGCCTGTACATTGGTTTGGTTCACCAATAAGTACAACCCTTGTTTTGGGCATTGTTGTTCGCAAAGTGAGGCAACAGTCACCAACAAGTAACGCCCCAAACCGCAGCCCTGATAAGACTGAGCTACATGTAAGTTGTCGAGATAAGACCCCCAGTTCAAGTGTTCACCAGCAAAAGCACATGCAAATCCGATGACGACATCATTCTCTTCTGCAACTAAAACAATCTGATTCTCTTTTGGGTTTTTAAGGCGATTTCGCCATACCGATATTCGCTCGGAGGGAACAATATCTTTCAAGTACGATTCATTCAATTCGTTGCTATATGTGGCTCGCCAACTTGATGCATGCAGCTTTGCAATTTCGTCCGAATGTTTGAGCGAGGCAAGGCGGATATTCATGTTGATGTACTTTGTGATGGTTTGTGGGCAGTAATGGTCATTGATTACCGCTGATTTTGACGCAATGCAAACATTCAGTCTTCTGCTCCATGAGTGACTGATAATGGCCGACTGCGGCCTGTCGCGTAGTCTAACCTAGTCATTTTCACCTAGCATTAAAACTCAGCTTGTTATGACGGAATTGGTATGCGTGAGGGATCGATTGACGGTGCTTGCATGCGCTGCAACACCGCTACTTCAGCGCTTCTGTTAAGCAATAGCCCTGTGTAAAAAATGACGGCTTTAAGGTGGCTGCATTGCGGGTCGAGTTGTATTCGTTTGCAGTACCCGCGCCGCAGTAGTATCGGCCAGTTGTTAGTTTTGGGGCGTCATCGACTGATTGCGCTGTGCAAGTTCGGTGGTGTGCTTGCCGTCGGGTAGTGAATGCAAGGTCCGAAATGGTATCGTTCGGCAACTCCATTTAGGGGTCGTAACTGCATCTTTCCCAAATGCACCGTCACTTCTTGTAAACAACTTTTTCCCTCTTTAGTCATCGTCAAACCCCCTGTCATGGCTTTAAAAATAGGGTGCGTTCGGCGACTCGCAATGCCATTTCTCTTGCCAGCACCAATCGGTTTAGAAGCGCATTCACGACCGTACTTACTGCGTAAATACACGCTTGAATCTTGCCGCTACAGGTTGCGTTTGAATTAGGCGACGTGCCGCTTGAATATCGGTCGTAATCACTTGGCTTTTCTTGGTTTAAATCCCCCTGTTCGTGACCCAATCCATTAAGATGTCACCTTCGCGTCAGCGTCGTGCTGACCACCTATTTTTACGCTCTGCGCTACGCTGGGCGGCTTGTTATTTATTTTGCAAAGTGACCCATGTCTGAAAGATTAACGCTAGAAAACATTGAATCTTGGCTATGGGAATCGGCAACATTGTGATGGTTGTTGATTCGGTGATAGCGCATCGTTTTATCGACTCGTATATGGCTTTTTTGGGGGCGTTGGTTAGCGAGGAAGAACGGGCTAGCCAGCGTACGACGCAGTGGCTGGTACTGGCGCGCTCTCGCTACGCCGCCGACCGTGAGGCGCTGACGCGCTACCGTGCCGCCAACGCGCAGCGCAGAAAAATGCGGCGGCTGGTGCTCGACGATGAAATGCTGGACGCGATTGCCGACATGCAAATTGGCCGCTTTGTGTACCTGAAAGACACGCGCAGCTATTCGGTTTGCCTACCGATTGAGGGCGAAGCCGCCTACTTTGTACTGGGCCTGCCGAGCGCCTGCGTGACTTAACCCAAGGCCAAAGCGCCGTCATTATCGAAATGGGTTTGTTGAATTTGAATGGCCGCTGGGTCTGCGATGGCCTGCTGGCAGGGCTGACGCTGCTAGGGCCGAACTACAAGCGCGACTTCACCGCTAGCTATACCAAGCTGCGCGAACAAGGGTCGTTTAGTTTGGGGTGAGTGGTGTCATGGGCATCATTGCGCTATATTGTAGCTTTTAAGGCTACATTCGTAGCTAAAAAGGCAACGATATGCTGGCGGATTTATTACTGGGGCAGTATCGCAGGCGGGTGCTGGCGCTGCTGCTGTTGCATCCTGAAAGCGCGTGGCATGTGCGCGAAATTGCGCGGTTGACGCAAACGCAGGCGGGAACGCTGCACCGTGAGTTAGCGAAACTGGCCGACGCGGGCGTGTTGTTGGTCAGCAAAGTCGGTAACCAAAAACATTACCGCGCCAATATGGACTGCCCCATATTTATCGAGTTGGCGGGCTTGCTACGCAAAACGGCGGGGGTTGCCGATGTGCTGGCGGCGGCTTTGGCCGAGTTGGCTGAGCGAATTGAGCTTGCCTTGGTATTTGGTTCCGTCGCGCGCGGTGAAGAGCGTGCGGGAAGCGACATTGACTTGCTGGTGCTGGGCGACGTGAGTTTTGCCCAAGTCGTGACGGCGTTTTACCCATTGCAAACCGAATTGGGGCGCGAGATTAACCCTGTGGTGTACACGGTGGCTGACTTTGCCGCCAAAGTCGCGCAGCGCCAAGCATGGGCGCTCGACGTGTTGAAACAGCCCAAAATGTACTTGATAGGAAACGAGCATGACCTTGGAAAACTTGCTGGCGATTCATAAGCTGATTGCCCATCAGCCTGACCGCGATGCGCTGCAACGGCTACTGGATGCGGCGACGCGGAACTTGGCAGATGCAAGGGTGACGGCGATTAGCGATGAAAACCGCTTTGATGCGGCGTACAAGGCGATTATGCAGTGCGCGATGGCGTCACTGTGGGCCAATGGTTATCGCACTGCGACCAGTCAGCCCGGTCATCATCAAACGGCGATTCAGGTTTTACCTAAAACCATCGGCCTCGATATGGCGACCGTTATCGTGCTCGATGCGCTGCGCAAACAGCGCAATTTATCCGATTACGAAGGCGACCCGATTGCACCGAGTGCGGTCGCTGAATGCCTAAAACAAGCCGAAGGTTTATTGAGGTTTGTGCGCGATTGGTTGGCAAACAATAAGCCGGAGCTGATGTGATGCAACTGAATGAATTGGACGCACTGAAAGCCAAACTCGACGCGTTGCGCCCCTTGCCGCCAGCGGCGGTGCGCAATTTGCACGATGAGCTGGTGCTGCGCTGGACATATAACTCGAATGCGATTGAAGGCAATACGCTGACGCTGATGGAAACCAAGGTGGTGCTGGAAGGTATTACCGTGGGCGGTAAATTGCTGCGCGAGCATTTTGAGGCCATCAATCATCGCGATGCGATTTTGTATGTGGAAGAAATTGCCCGCCGCGAAGAGGCATTTAGCGAGTGGCAAATCCGCAATTTGCATCGGTTAATTTTGAAGCAAATCGACGACGAAAATGCAGGCAGCTACCGCAAGTTGAATGTGACGATTGCGGGGGCACGGCTGACTGTATCTATAAAATCGCCACCCGATATGTTGCAAGTGCCTGAGCACATGGCTTCCTTGCTACATTGGTACGATACTGAGGCGCAAGCGCTGCACCCTGTTGAGCGCGCTGCCAAGCTGCATTTAGATTTCGTTAAAATCCACCCATTTATTGACGGCAATGGCCGCACTGCGCGCTTGCTGCTGAACCTTGAACTGATTAAGTCAGGCTTTCCCGCCATTGTGCTGCCCGTCGAACGTCGCTTGGCCTATTACGAAGCCCTTGATACCGCCTGCGTCGACGGCGACCTTGCGCCGTTTGTGGCGCTGGTAGCGGAATGCGTCAAAGAAGGCTTTAAGCCGTATTGGTTTATGTTGGGTATGCCTCAGTAGGCATTTAACTTTGATGTGTACAAGGCAATACCTGTTGTTTCCTGCAAATTGACGCGTCTGGCTGTTTTGCAGGAAACCCCTTTAATTTAAATATTAGAAATGCTCTCACTGAGAATATTGAATGAGCCAAGCTGAAAAAATCGGCGTAGAAAACCCTGCCATCGACAGTTTGGTAAAACTGGGTTACCAGCATCTATCGGGCAAAACCATTAAGCCTGAGCCGCGTCATTTGGCCCCTGTCATGCTGGATGTGTTGCAAGCGCGTTTGCTGGTGCTGAACCCTTTGCTGGCCGATACGGCGGGCGGCGTTGCGGCGGCGGTGGTTGAGCTAAAAAAGCGGGTCAACGACGAGCTAATCCCTGCGAATCGCGCATTTTGGGAGCAGGTCGTTCACCGAAGCGATATTCAGGTCAAGGACGCGCTGGGCTTTATGAAAAGCGTGCGGTTTTTTGACGCAAGCAATGCCAAAAACAATGATTTTCATGTGGTTGACCAGTTTGTCGGTGCCAATGCCGACGGCGATGCGTTTCGCCCTGACTTGCTGCTGTTTGTGAATGGTCTGCCGCTGGCGATGATTGAGTGCAAAGCATCGCACCACAGAATGGAAGAGGCACTCGGGCAGCTCGACGGGTATCAGCGCAGCTTTGCGCCGCAGTTCGTATTTAACCAAGTGCTGGTGGGCCTCAACCGCCGCGAAGGCCGTTATGCCGCGATTGCAACCAAGCCCGATTACTATGCGCGTTACCGCTTGCAAGAGGCTGAGCGTCAACAGGTGATTGCAGTGCTGGGGGATGACCCTAGCGAGCAGGACGAGCTGCTATGGGCACTGTTTGAGCCGAGCCGCTTCCTTGAGCTGATTACGCATTTGGTGTTGTTTGAAGTGCGCGACGGCAAGGTCATGAAGAAATTGCCGCGCTATCAGCAATGGCGAGCGATTCGTAAAACGGTGGCGCGTCTGACTGCGGCTAAACCTGTTGGTGGCGTGGTTTGGCATACGCAGGGTAGCGGCAAGTCGCTGACGATGGCGCTACTGGCAAGGTATTTAAGAAGTGATGCTTTGGGCTTAAACAACCCGACCGTACTGGTGCTAACCGACCGCAAAGACCTCGACCAACAGATTTTCGAGACGTTTTGCGCCATTGGCATCAAGACCATGAAAGCAGGTTCGGTCGACGGTTTGATTAAGATTTTGTCGAATGACTACGGTAGCGTGCTGACTAGTACGGTGCATAAATTTCAAGAGCAAGACGACGAAGTAGAAAGGGTTGGCGAACACGACGGGCCTGATACGCCTGAAGATGCTGATGAAGCCGATGACGGAGATACTTTAAAACCCAGCGAGCAAGCTGCGCGACATGTGCGGGTTCGGGTCGACAATGATTTTTATATCGTCGAGCAGACCAATGCCCATTTTGGCAAAGTCGACGCTGACGGCGTGTTGCTAAAGGCGAAATGGGTCGAGGTAGCACGAGAGAAAATCAACTTCCGTGTACTGAGTAATAAGCCTAATTTTTATGTTCTGGTCGATGAAGCCCACCGTAGCCAATACGACTTTTTGGCCGCTTTTATGCGCGCCAGCGTGCCCAATGCCAAGTTTGTGGCGTTTACAGGTACGCCGCTACTGCAAGACGACAAACACACGCTGGGCGAGTTTGGCGGCGGCGAATATATTGACGAATACCGTCTGCATGAAGCAGTAGCCGATGGCGCGACGCTGCCGATTAAGTATCTGGATGCGTGGATTGAGCTGGCTGCCAGTGGCGACCTCGATAAAGCCTTTAAAGAAAAATTTGGTGACGAATCCGAAGTTCGACAGCACGCACTGAAAAAAGCCTTGCTGCAAAAATGGCGCGAAGCCGCTGACCGCTTGGATAAAGTGGCCGAGCATTTGACCGAGCATTTTTTAGCTAATGTGCAAGCCAAAGGACTCAAGGCCATGCTGGTTTGCGATGGCCGCGATATGGCGGTTGCGTATAAAGATTTGCTCGACGCCAAAATGGCCGAGCGCGCCAAGGCGGGTTTGCCGACATTTGAAAGCCGCGTCGTGATTTCGCTGGCGGGGATTACGTCAAAACGGACGGGGCTTTCGGTGCAAGAGGCCGCCGCAGAGTACAAAATCGACATTAGCAAGGTCGAGAGTATTGAAGAACGTATTAAGCGCGAGCGCAATGCAGGTAAGACGCCTGTGGCGATACCCCCTGAAGAAATTAGCACCTTTGTGAGTAAGTTATTCCCATTGCCTTATGGTGATGAAAGCAAAGGTCGTGATGGGCAAGTGCATGCCAATAATATCGGCCTGATTATCGTGTCGGATATGTTGCTCACGGGCTGGGATGCGCCGATTGTGGGTACGATGTATCTGGATAAGCCATTAAAAGAGCACACGCTGCTACAAGCAATTGCGCGGGTGAATCGCACCTTGGTAGGCAAAAATGCGGGTTATATCGTCGATTACCACGGTGTAGTCGAACACCTCGACCATGCGCTGAAAATCTACGGCGGCGAAGTCAAACCTTCGCAGGTGTGGGAAGGCGTAGAAAGTGAAATCCCGAAAGCGCAGGCGACGCTAGAGCGGATTTTAAAGCTGCTGCCGCGCAAGCATGACCCCGTCAGCCAGCGCGAAGACTACAAAGACGACGCCGAGCAGTTTCTTGACCCCGATACCCGCCTTGATAGCGTCGAAGAATTTATCGCGCTGGTGAAGCAATTTAACCGCTCCCTCGACATTATTTTGCCTGATGTACGCGGTATTCCATTTAAACCGTATTTCACGTTGTTTGGCGAAATTCGCCTGATGTTGCGCGATAAATTGCCGAGCAATGCGTATCAGGAGCGGATTACCAAACTGGAATCGGCGCTACTTCAGCAATTACTGGATGAATACATCGCCGCCAGCCCCGCTAAAAGCCTACTAGGGCATGAAGTGTCGATACTGGATGCCAGTGATATGGCACGCCTCAAGCACGGCGCAAACACGGGCAGCCAAGCCCTGACGATGAAGAATCAACTCAAACACACGATAGTGACGGGCCGAGATAAAGACCCTGCGTTTTTTGACAAGCTAGCTGAAGAGTTGGAAAAACTGCTACTCGAAGAAAAAGCGGGTCGTATTACGCAGGTGCAGTTCTTAGAGCAGCTAGAGCTATTTGGGCAACGCATTCGCGATAAGGACGGTGATAGCGGGTTTGCCAATGCGGCGCAAACGGCTGCGTACCACTATCTGGCCAAAGAGCTTAGCGAGGACGTTGCCAAAGTCATTACGACCAAAGTGTTTGAGCATGAAGAGTTGAGTAATACCTTGGCCGCGCATAACTGGAAGCAGATGCGCGATGTTCACCCCGAAGTGAAGGATTTACTGCGCAAACTATTGATACCGCTGGCGGGCTGGGAGCGTGCCGTAGCGCGTGAACATGCCAGTAAATTGTTTGATATTTTGTTGAAGAACTAAGATGCCGCAGTTTCAATACGGGCAGACCGTCATCGAATGGCGCTTTGAGTTAGCTCCCGAACTTAAGCGTCATTACATCACCGTTGAACGCGGCGAGCTGGTGCTGTTGCGTGGGCCTGATGCGACGGTTGAAGAGCAGACCCAGCTCATTCGGCAACGGGCGCGCTGGATTTGTGAGAAGTGCCAACAAGTCAATCAACTGGTCGTTGAAGAAATCATTGTTACGGGTAGCCGACTGCGTTATGCAGGCCGCAGCTATTACGTTGAGGTGCAACATCAGCCCGACGCAAAAGGCGTGACGCTGCGCTTTACTGCGTCGCGTTTTGTCATTAAAAACTCGACGGGGGCAAGTATTACGCCAGAGCAGTTAGCGCCATTTCTGACCCGCTTTTATATGGAGCGTGGACACAGCAAACTATTGCCACGGTTGCGCTACTGGGAAAAGAAAACGGGCTTGGTATCGCATGGTGGGCGCATCAAACACTTTCAAGGCCGCTGGGCCAGTTGTGACGCCAACAACGTGATCGAATTTCACCCGCGCATCATGGAGTTTTCTGCTGCGGTACAGGACTACATCATCGTGCATGAGCTATGCCATACGGTCGAGAAAAGCCACTCAAAAGCGTTTTGGGCGATAGTGGCTGAGCACATGCCAAATTGGTCACGTTATCACCAAGAGCTGGAGCGGGCGAACGGTGGTGAGTTCTAATGCTTGATTGAGGTGGGGTTTGGAGCTGTGTTGCGAGGCGTACGTAGCTAGATTGCAGAAAATAAATTTAGAGTAGAATTTTAGGCGAAAAAATAGGGGAGCGATTCAATCGTTCCCCACATCGTTCCCCAAATTCTATCGTTACTACACACCTTGGGTAGGTATAAGGCTGGAAGCCTTGTATTTGTTGGTGCTCGGGGCGGGACTTGAACCCGCACACCTTTCGGCGAGGGATTTTAAGTCCCTTGTGTCTACCAATTTCACCACCCGAGCGCTGTGCATTACTGCGTCAGCATTTTTTCAAAATTCGACATGCCGAATTTTATGTTTGGAGGCGGAGGTCGGAATCGAACCGGCGTAAACGGCTTTGCAGGCCGCGGCATAACCATTTTGCTACTCCGCCAGGAGTCTCGCTGATTGATGAGAAAACTTTCATTAACCTATTATTTGGAGCGGGATAAGAGACTCGAACTCTCGACCTATACCTTGGCAAGGTATCGCTCTACCAACTGAGCTAATCCCGCATCGGTGCTCTGATGCATTGTACTACGCTATTTGAATCTGTGGAGCGGGATAAGAGACTCGAACTCTCGACCTATACCTTGGCAAGGTATCGCTCTACCAACTGAGCTAATCCCGCATCGGTGCTGCTGATG
>CAUPHX010000132.1:0-8739 GCA_963511125.1 uncultured Deefgea sp.
GAAACCTTGGCTGAGGTGAAGAATCCAAGGGTGGCTGTGTTTGCCAATCAAGCCAACATCAGCAACGGGGCACAACAAGTGAATAACGGCACTCAAACACCCGCGCACGCGCACGGAGCAATGCAGCCAGAAAAAAATATTACAAACGAACTATTGGAGCATGACGATGGCAAACGGTTGGACTCTCGAACGAAAAGCAAGACAGGCCGAGCTAATCAAAACGTGGAAACCATGGGAAAAATCAACGGGAGCACAAACCGAGGTCGGAAAATCGGCCAGTAGCCAAAACGCGCTCAAGCATGGCTCGCGAAGTGCAGGCGCAAAAGCCGAGCACCAGCAAGTTACGCAAGCCATGCGTGATAGTCGGGCATTTTCTAATCAAATAAAGGAGCTAGGCCTAGAACTTGCCGAATTGAAACAAAACCAGAAGCGAGAGTTGAATAAGCTGTAGATATGACGAAACCGCCAATGATGGCGGTTTTTTGGTGCTGTATCGCCGTACATTGTTAATAACGCTTAGCACGTGCGGGATTTTTGCTAACAAGTGTTACACAGTAACTCTGCGAAAATACCCATTCCAGCGAGTCCAAATCGAGGCCACTTTTTATTATTTCGTCTTGCGCGATAATCAGACGTTCAAGCATTTCTCGCTTCGTTACACCGTAATGCCTCGCAAGCCCACTCAGTGCAAGTGATGCGCCTGTACTGAGTAGGCATTAATCGCCATTAGTCCTTTCCATCAGCACCTGCGGCATGATGTTATTGACGGTATTTGGCCTGCGCTGGTCATCGCTCACCTTTGGGCATTTGTTACGCACAAATGCACTATGCGTCCGTCACACCGCCACATGCAAACAGATCGGCCGACAAAAAATAAAGAGTTCGGCGGCGCAATTACGAATCCGTTTTTGTACTGCCACTCACACGGGCTCTCCCATCAAAATGGAAAGCTTAGACAGCGCCGCCGAAACAATCTGCCCCTGTGCCTCGATATTGCTAATGATTTGCTGTGGCGTGCGCATATCTAAATTCACGACCGCAGTAGGGTTCACCGCCTTTAAGTCAAATACGGCAGCGTCAATATCAGCGGCCTTAGTTTCCAAATCACGAGCCGCCTTCTCTTGCTCTTGAATTTGCAAACTCACAGCCAGTAATTCATCTTCGATGGCTTTGTCTTTTTTCTGGCGCTTGAGCTGTTCTTTCAAGTCAACCACGGTCGCTTTAATTTGCGCCGCCTCATCCAACAGCGGCTTCATCTCCGCTCGTGCCTTAGCGCGCCGAGCCGAAAAATCAACCGTCCACGAATATCGGCTAGCGCCCTCTGGCTGGCCGCGCTGTTGCAGCATACGGGCATAGCTAGGAAATGGTTTCCCTGCATTGGCTTCATCAGAATGCCAATCGGCAGTGAGAATCGTCGGTAATTGCGCATCAGCCAATACTGCACCATGTTGATCAAAGCCAAAATGAGCTAGCGTCAACGGTGTTTTCTTCCCCACTTTGACGTGTGATAGGTCGTAGTACCAAGTTTTTTCGGTCTTCTTGCCCTTGGTGAAAAACAACAGATTAGTTTTAACACCAGCACCAGCGGTAGAAAACACGCCACCCGGCAAACTAATAATCGCCCATAAGTCGCACTCATCCACCAGCTTGCGCTTCGTCTCAACAAATGCGCTTTCGTTGGTACGGAACAGCAAACCTTCATCCAAGACGATGGCACAAGTCCCCTTCGGCGCTAACTCTGCCAAAATATCCTGAACAAACAGCACTTGGGTCGAGCTTGTTGGATAAGAGAAATTGTTTTGTGCGCTCTGTCCCTCTTTACCACCAAACGGCGGATTGGTCAGGATGACATCAAATTGTTTAGGGGCTTGTTCGAACAAACCTGCGTAGATCGCACGTCGCTCCAGCGTATTGCCATGCCACAGATTGGGTTGATCAATCCCATGCAGCACCAAATTGGCGAGCGCAATCGGAAATACCAGATTCTCTTTTTCACGACCAAAAAAAGTGTCGTGCTTAAGCGTATCAATATCGGTACTGGCTGCACTTTGGCCTAATTGACGCGCAATGTGCTCATAGGCAATCGCCAAAAATCCACCCGTGCCGCAACAAGGGTCATAGATCGTTTTGCCTAGTTGCGGATTTACCGTGTGCACCATTGCACGGATCACCTCACGCGGCGTAAAGAACTGCCCGCCATCGGAGTTTTTTTCACCCATTTTCAATAGTAAATCTTCGTACACCTGCGACAAGGTGAAAAAATGCTGATCATCGACGTGGTCGATATTGATCTCATGTACTTTGTCTAAAATGTCGCGCAGATTGGCCTCAGAATCGACACGCACCTTCTCTACTGCGGTCATTGTTCGCCCCATAATGCGCTGCTTACGACTGGCATTCGGATTCGGCTGATTGGTGAACAAATTAATATCTAAGCTATGTAAATGGGGCAGCAACTCTTTGTTGATGAACTCAAATAATTTACCGTCACCCGCAGCAAACAATTCCTGACGCTTCCAGCCCAATGACCTACCCTCAAAGGTTTTAGGATGCTCAGGCTTATCGGAATACGGAGCCGCCCAATCTTGCCAGCGATACGGGCTATTGAGTGCAGGCGAAAAATTGGCTCCCAGCACTTCAGCCTCTTCCCGCGCGCGGGCTTCTTGTGCATCCAGAATGCGTAGAAACAGTATCCACGTGAGCTCGGGAACATACTGCAAAGCGCTGGCGCAATTGGAGCGCCGCATCACATCACAAATGCTTTTAACAAAACTAGACAGCGATTTCGTCGAAGCAATGGCCTTAGGGGCTTTTGCTGCACGGGGCGAAGCCGCTGGATCTTTTTTAGGACGTGCCATAGATTATTTTCCTTCTTTCTTTTGCAGTTTCTTTTTCGCAGATTCAATCTGCTGAATGCTGCACTCAGGATTGGGTAGATTCTCGGGCATACTGCCGCCGAGTTCTTCAATGGTTTGCCGCACTTTGCGACCGACATCAAAATGCGTTTTATTGGCTTGCGATTTGCCTTGCACCTGATCTCGGCGCAGCTTTTCTTCCGTTTGTGTGGCGCGGAATAAATTAGCCGCCAATTCGGTACTGCCCATATGATCGAGGATTTTCTGGCTCTGTTTTAGCCCCTTCCGAGCATGAATGCCCTTATTCCCCAAACCGCCATACAAGCCCTTATAACCATGATCCTGAAAAATAGCGTAATCCATGGGGGTATCCACCCCAGCTTCTTTGGCCGCTGCAGCCAAGTGCTTATTATGAATAACCAGCTCATTACGAATCGCCAAGCGTTTATCATCCTCACTTAAGGACGTAATTTTGCTTTCATCAGCCAATTCTTGCCGCCGCGCTTGCAGCGCGAAGTAAGTTTGCCCATTGGCAATGACGGGCTTGGATGGATCGCCGTTCTGAACGATCAGATAGCAGGCGTAGCGGGAAAGGCGGACATCGGGCAATTCCCTGCGTGCCCCCGAACCAATCTCGACCATATCGAGGACATCCTCGAAATGGTCTTCCTCCTGTTGACCGCTGTTGCGGCAAGCCTCACGTGCTCGTTCCACGACAGGCAAAAAATGACGATATTCGGAGTAATCCAGCACCTTAGCCAAGGGGCGTGCCAGCCAAAATTCATTACCCTCGGCATCCTCATGCCGAATACCTTCAAACGTAGCGTGGTGCTGTTGGGCGATGCGTTTATCCATCATCATTTGTCCTTATTGAGCGAAGGCCTGTGCGAGTATTTTTTGTGGCAACAAGTCAATTTCACGCCGTTTTTGCTCAAGCGCTTGGCGTAGCGGGCGCAACTCTTTGAGTGCAGCTGAGGCTTTTTCTTGATCGGCAAAACTAGGCAATTCAATTTCGCCCTCAGCAAGGCGATTAAACAACATCCGTTCGCGCACTGCGCCACGCGCCAACGATAGAATGCATCGCTCACCTAATGGAGAGCGCAGCCAATAGTAGAACCAACGTGAATCAACTAAACCGGCCTTACCTTGCAGCGCAACGTAGTCCGGACTGGTGATACCGGGCGTATCGTCGTCATCAACGAAGGCAATCGAACCAATCAAAATACGCATCGGGTTATAGAACACGGTGCAGGGAAAAACGGGTTTGTACTTCGGCGCTTGCTTCCCCGGCTGCTCTCTGGCTGGCGCAAGCCCACTACGAGTTGCCCCCAGAACAGGAAAACTCACCCAATCTTTGCCAATGCCTTTTTTGATTTCATCCAACACATTGCCGAGTAACTGCGGTGTAGCAGCCGAGCGCTGGATACTGTCGAAAATAATGGAATCCGCCAACTTGCCGGCCTCTCGCAACTGCGACTGCACCGCTTCGCGGGCGGTAGCCACTTCGGCTAGTTGCGCTTTAAGTTGAGCTGCGATTTGGCGTTGCTTATTGATAGGGTATAGAGGGACTTCTAAATCACGGATAACGGTTTGGCTAATATTCGGCTGGGCACCACCAAAACTTGTTGCAATTAAACTATTCCGAATACTCAGCAACCAATAAAACAAGTAATCGCGATCTAGCTTATCGCTAGGTGTTATGGCGCACACAGCCTGATTGGTCGCAGCGGGGAATGTTAATATTCCAAGACGACCAACAGTCGCACCGTACATCGCGATTACTAACGTACCTGAAGGAACAAGCTTTGCGCTTGAGCTTTCCAATCCAAGGTGCGTTATTTTCTCCTCGGAGGAGATAATTTCTCCATCAGGCAATTCGCCGGACTTGATCCAAGGAATATCGCCGCCATAAAAGGACTTTACTCCTCGGGCTGGCGTTCCGCCGCTTGCCGTAACAGCTATTTCATGCAGTTTTACTAGTGTTGGACTCATACCCCAAACAACCTCGCCTTAGCATCCAGCATCACCTGCGCTGGCGCACCCAAGCTACGCAAGGCATTCAAGCCACCTGCACGTTTGATCTCCGGCACTTGCCACAGGTTTTCGCTTTCCAAAGCATCGGTGCCACCTTGGGCGAACTGCGTCCCCAGCCCTTGCAATACGATGGTAGCTTTGGCGTCCATGCCGCTGAACCAGTGCTGGTGCTGACTGATAAAGAGTTCACCGCGCTCGGGGCGCTTTAAGGCGCGGGCATGATAGCCGTGGTGGCCGAAAAAATCGTACAGGTCAAAATCATTCATTTGGTCTATTTCACGGATAACTTCTGGGCTGAAATTATCGCCCAGCAAGTGATTAATCAATTGGCGGCGCTTTTGCGCGGTAATCCACAGTGCGCGAAAATCATTCAGGTCGTGGGCTTCCAATAGCACGCGCTGAATCACTTCGCGCCGGTATTCATCCACTGGAATGCGCGCTTCTCGGCCATCGCGACGTCCCAGAATAAACGTCCCCTCAGCAAAAATTTCAACACGCTGGCCACCGATCTCAGCCACGCTAGGGCCGTCGCCACCTATGCCACCACCTCCGCCACCGCTGCCATTGCCACCACTATTCGGACGCGGCGGTTTGGTGATGAAATCGGTGCCAAATAAACTACTCACGTCGGTGTAGTCGTACAGCCAAAATTTATATTTTTGCGTTTCTTCGTGAATCCGCGTGCCGCGCCCCACCATCTGGTAAAACTTAATCGGCGATTGCAGATAGCGGAAAAACACCACCGCATTCAGTCGCTCGATGTCTACACCCGCTTCGAGTAAATCAACCGTGCAGGCGATAAAAGCACGGTCGCCAGAGCCGCGCATCGGCTCGATCATGTCTGCGCCCTTGTTCTCACCACCCATGCACTTGAAGGCGTAATGATCTTTGGGCTCCTGACCTTGCTCCTTGCACCAGCGCACATACAAGTTATTCATCTGTTGCGCCACGCGGTCGGCATGAATTTCACGATTGCAAAAGATAATGACTTTTTGCTCTGGCCCGCCGTTCAGACACAGTAGCGCAAATAAGTCTTGGCACATTGCGGGCGTGCGCAGCTCAACAAACAGCGCATCGTCGAAATCTTTGCCAGTGTATTCACTCTTGGTCAAATCGGACTCGGTCAGCGGCAAACCCGTTTTAATGTCGCAGACGCCCGCTTTGAGGATTTCTTCCTTGGTAAAAACACGGTTATCAATACTAGCCTTACGTTTGACGATTTCGCAGGCCGCTAGATAGCCGTCTTCCTGCGCCTGAATCAACGTGTATTCATACACTGGCTCGCCAAAGTATTTGCGATTGTTGGCAGTAATGGCCTGATCTTCCGCCGTGGCGTTTTTAGATTCTTCCAGCTTGCGCGGCGTAGCAGTCAGCCCGATGTGAATGGCATTCGGATTGCGCTTGAGCACTTCAGACCATCGCCCCCAAGCTGAGCGATGGCATTCGTCGATAATAATGACGCTAAAGGCATCATCCCCATAATGCTCGCTTAAAAAGCTGGCAAAGCCATCGTCCTCATCCAAACCTAGCGTTTGATAGGTGGCGATATGAATACGGGCATTTTGCGCAGCATTGCCACCTTGTTTGGTTTCGACAATACGGGCATTGTCGCCAAATGCCGCCTTCAGCTTGTCGTAGGCTTGCTTGCGCAGCTCATCACGGTCACACAGAAATAGCGCCGGTTTGGGTAATTGCTCCGCCTGACTCATGCGCCATAGTAAATTAGTTGCAATAATGGTTTTGCCTGCGCCAGTCGCCAGCGTGAGCAACACACGAGCTGCTTCATTTTTTTGCTGACACAGAATGATTTTTTCAAACGCGGCGCGAATCGCTGCATCCTGATAGTAACGGCTGAGCGACCATGCCGGACTATCAGCCTGAAAGAGTAGACTGGCTTTATCTTGAGTGAGATCGATGCCAGAGTCTTTGGTATACCGAGCAGTTAAATCCAGATGAGGCGGGAAATCGCAAAACGGGTACGGCCCG
The DNA here is from genome assembly GCA_963511125.1 of uncultured Deefgea sp. Lineage (GTDB taxonomy): Bacteria > Pseudomonadota > Gammaproteobacteria > Burkholderiales > Chitinibacteraceae > Deefgea. The sequence continues at coordinate 6,876 of CAUPHX010000132.1, forward strand.
CCTTGCAAACCCGTGATGCCATCAAACTCGCCATAGCGATGACCATTAGTAGCAAACACATATTTCAGATCAAAGCGCAGGCAATCGGCATAGCCCTTGGCTTGCTGCATACCTTGGAGCGGGTCGGCACCTTCCTTCTTGGCTTCCAGCACCGCAATCGGCATGGCCTTAGGCATCTTGCTGATTTGCACGCACAGCAGATAATCCGTGCGACCTTGCCCTTTACGTCGACGGCCTTTCGCACCACTGGGCTCGACCGGAGCGGGTGTCAGGATGGTTTCTAGGGTGATTTGATCACGGCTGATATAACCTTTGCTGCGCAAAACAGGGTCGATTAAATGATAACGCGTATCCGCTTCGTTCATGCTCATTGTGCACCCCCAGTCGGATGCCCCTCGTCTACACCACCGACACGAACCCAGTCATCTACCTCGGATAGCTTGAATTTCCACAGTCGGCCAATTTTATGTGCAGGCAAGCCCTTGCGCTCGCGCCAGCGGTAAACGGTGTCTTTAACGACGCCCAAATGCTGAGCAACTTGCTCAGCGGCAACCCATTGTTCAGCATTCACGGCATCGGCACTCACGCGTTAACCTTCAATAATCGTTTTCAATCTTTGAAAGTCTACCAGAATGGCCGATTTTGAACCGAAATACTGTCCCCCAGCGCATGGTTAGAACGGTTCGAATTTACGCCAGAACAGGCGAAAGAGAGGACTGAGCCGTTTTTATTTCAATTTTTTGAGCCGTCTCAATCGGTTTCACGCACATGGCGCAAAAATCGCCGCACATTTGGGTTTGACCACGACTCCGCCATGCCATGCAAATACTCATAACGCAGATACTTAACAACATCGTCTACCGACACCGGATTAGCGTCACGCTCGGCAACGTTGCGACACTCCAATTCAAGCAATTTCTAGGTGGATTTGTCATGGAGCAGGAGAGAAACCGAGTTTTTCAACAGAATAGGTCGGGGCTACCACTCAAGTCCACGAGATGAATGCGTAAGCACGGGTGGGGACACCTGATAAAAATCTGCAATAGCGATGAAGCCGCCAGTAATGGCGGTTTTTTGTTGGCTGCGATTTATTGCGCTGGGGTGGGTTAAAAAGTAAATGGGGGGTTAAATGTGGGGCCAGCCTAAGCAGCAAACAAAAAAGCCCTGAATAATCAGGGCTTTGCGGTGTTTTGCTGGTGGAGGGAGAAGGATTCGAACCTTCGAAGGCTGAGCCGCCGGATTTACAGTCCGGACCCGTTGACCGCTGGGGTAACCCCTCCACGAGGACGGCAATTGTGCCTGACTACTTAAACATCGTCAAGCAGTGCACCCATTTATTTTCTATCTCTGATTGAATTTAATTCTCTACAGGGCGACGCTGCAAAAACTGATTAGAAAATGATTGCACGGGTCATTTACGGCGTCGAAGGGTCGCGGTGCCGGTGGCGAGTGCGCCCAGTCCATTGCAGTTCAATGGTAGAGGAGAGAGTGGCAAAGTCGTAATCTTGCGAGGAACGAAGGCGTTGGGTCGGCGTCAAAGCGAGGCGCTGTCAGTAATTACGTTGTTCAGCGTAGGTAAAATGCCTTTCAATTGGCTGAAGTGAACGGCATTCGCTACGTGTTGGTGGTTTGTGCTGCAGTGCGGCAGCTGCTTTTTTTGAAGCAATGCAGCCGATTGATGACTCAGTAGTCAATCGCATAGATTTGCTCAAGTCGCGACCAAACGGGGGTGTCTAGTATTTTGTGTAAACGCTTTTTTAAAATGCGGGCATCCGCTCTTCAAATTGAATACTGAACCGTACCAACGCCGCTCGCCAGTCGCGGATTGGCATCGTCCATTTCTTACTAATATTCTGTAGCGCCA
>CAUPHX010000133.1:0-8703 GCA_963511125.1 uncultured Deefgea sp.
AATAATTCTGATGTTGCTGATAATGAAATAGTTGATTTTGACCCTTATATAGCCTTACTTGACGGTAATAATGATTCAGCGTTTTTATCTGATGACGTAATTAGAAAAATTGTTGAGGAAACATAAATGACAACAGGGAAATGGTCGCAAGCAAAATATTCTAGAGAAAATAAAACGGCTCAGTATATTGATCAAACGGGTAGTTTTCTTCTCCGAACAGGAGGGTCATTGCCGTGGCGTTTAAATAACCCAGGTAATCTACGACCTAGAATGGTAAATGGCCAGCCAAGACCTCTGGCGGTTAAGAGTCATATTGGGTTTGCGCATACGCTCAATAAAGATGGGGTCTCCGGCTACTTTTTAATATTCCCAGATTATGAAACAGGTTTGGAAGAATTGCGAAAAAATTTGAAACGACTCCATTCGACAAAGAGTGTAAAGGAAGCAATTAACTGCTACGCGCCTGGTAACGAAAACAATACAGATAAGTATATTGATGATATTGAGCGTATCTGTGGTATTAAAAAAAATGAAATAGTAGGTAAATTAGATAATGAAAAATTCGAAAAATTAGTTAAAAGTATTACGCGTATTGAAGGATATGATGCTCTACCTGAAGGGCCACGCAAAGAACAGCGTGGTGGAGCAACATCGGTTGTTTTATCAGATGGTAGTCGACCCATTGCTGAGCAAAAAGTGATTTTGCGTCAGCAGGGAAAAGAGCATGTGCTTGTTTCGTCGCAAACAGGTCAGTTGCCCCCCATTGTACATTTCCATGGAGCAGGGACATTAGAGCTTTGGATTAAAGATGCTAAAGGTACTTTGCAGCAAGTTTTATCTTTTGATGCCGCAAAGGAGGCTAAATCATTTTTATTAACTTTAGAGCAATTGGTAGTTAAGTCGAATAGCTTTCGTCATCCTACGACGACGACTATTAAATCACCTTTACCGCCTCCCGCGAGTTATGTTGTTCAGCCTCATGATACGTTGGCTAAAATTGCTAAGCGCTTTAATACCACAGTTGATGCCTTATGCAAGATTAATGGAATTGTAAATCCAAACAAAATATTTCCAGGGAAGGCTCTGAGAATTGGATCTATCCCAGTAGGTAAATTAGGCGATAAGCAGCAAGACTTTGGGAATACGCCGTCAAAGAAAGCGTCCGAACCAAGTGTGGCGGTTGCTACAAAATTGCCATCTACGATACCAATTCAGGTTACAAATACGCGCAGTCAGCAAGGTACGGGAGCTCCAATGGCTGCTCTACCTTTTGGTCAAAAACGTGCACCATGGATGACGACAGCACTTCAAGAGGCTCAGCGCTGGTCCGGCTTGGATGAGTCAGTTATTGACGATTCAATTAATTACCATGAAAAAATTGGGTCAAAATCATTTTCTTCGCTGGAGGGAACTGCTAATGCATGGTGTGCGTCGTTTGTAAACTATTGTTTGATGTCCAGTGGGTATGCTATTTCGTCTCCGCACCCTTATCGTGCAAAATCGTTCATTCTCGATCAATCAAATTTCATAGAAATTACGAGTCCTGTTTATGGATGTGTTGCTAGTAGCGGTAGCCATGCAACATTTTTTTATGGGTATGATCGTAAAGGACGAATGATCGGTTTAGGAGGTAATCAAGGGCAAACAATCAAGTTTTCACCATATAAAGGTATGAAGTACTTTATTCCAGCGGCCTATTTTTATCAGTATAAATTAGACGCTAAAGAGTTAGTTGAAAAGTATGATTTAGCTGATTTAAATAAATCAATTGGAATTGTGGCAGTAAGCAAGAAGGACGAATCTACAAGGTAGGGTGATTTGATGTTGCGGCGAGTGATTTTTTTGATTTTTGTAACTTTATCTTCTGTGGTGACAGCTTCAACTAGATTTTTTTTCGATGAACAGGGTAATTATAAAGTTAATTATGTTATTGAAAAGAATGGGGTTGCTGCTGCCGATTTATCTTTGACTATTACTGGGGTTGTTTTAGAAGAAAAAATTTGGGAACTTCGTGATTTTGTAAAAGGCTGCGAAGAAGATCCTGTGTTAGAAGTGATTAAAGACTCAAGGAAGTTTGCTATTGATCCAAAGAGTGGGGCGCAGATTTATTATGTGGCTTATCGAGTTGGGTGTGTTGGTGGTATTGAGCCATTAAGTATTAAATACTTTGCCTATATTGGTCGCCAGAAAAATTCATTACGTGGAGAAGAAACTATTGTCTGCGATGGCAGTTCATTCGGTGGAGAGAAAGGCCCTATCCCCGATGCTGCTCTTAAAAGCAATCCTGATATTCTTAAATTAATGTTGAAAAAATGGCGAACATTTTCTTTTCGCAAGTGTGGCGCAGCTAATAATTAATTAATTTTATTTACTGATATTATTTAACTAGGGCGATGTTTATGAAATTGGTGTGCTTTTCTGTTTTTTTATTTTTCTCTGCAGCATCATTTGCCAATTCAGCCTGCGATAAGCCTAAAAACGATTTCGATGGTTTGTATTGTCTGAATAAGGTTTATCAGGAGGCGGATAAAGAGCTGAATGAGAATTACAAATCGTTGGTTGGCAAATTGGATGCCGATGGCAAAAAGTCGCTTAAATCCGGTCAATTAGCTTGGATGAGTAGTCGTAATTCGCGTTGCTCCGAAACTCACGATAATCGCTTTTTGGTTGATTTAGATTGCGCATCATCGACCACCATTCAGCGCAGTCAATTTTTGCAAGATCGTTTGCGGGAATGCAATAGCTCGGGTTGCCAGAACAGCAAACTGTAATTTTTATGCTCGTCGCCATTGGGCGATTTAATCAATACATTGGATTCAACAACGCATGTCCACTCCCCTCAAAGCCCTAATCTCTCGCCTCACCCCCACCGCACGTCGTGCTGTTGAAGAGGCGGCGAGCCGTGCGCTTTCGCGTACGCATTTTGAAATTGAAATCGAGCACGTTTTGCTGGCGATTTTAGCGCAGGACGATAATGCCGGCGTCGCGGCGATGCATGCTTTGGGTTTGAGTTTGGATCGTCTGGATCGCGAGCTTGAGTCAGCGTTAGCGCAGTTTCGTACTGGCAATACGCGTAATCCGGTGCTGTCGAGCTGGTTGCCAAAATGGCTAGAAAAAGCTTGGCTGATGGCGAGCACTGAATTTGCTCAGGACTCGGTTTCGACTTTGGATTTACTGTTGGCCTTGGTGCGCGATGATGCGCTGCGTGCCACGGTGCAAGGGCATTTGACTAGTTTTGTGAAAATGGATGCTCAACGCGCGATTAGTGGGTATGCTGCCCTACGCCAGCATGGTGGAGAGATGGCAAGTAATACCTCTGATGTGATGCTGGATGACGCGCCGAATGATTGCAATATCAATCCCGTAACGGTCCGCAAAGGCAGCCCGGGGTTAGATAAATACACCATCGATCTAACTGCACAAGCCAAAGCGGGCAAGATTGATCCGGTGCTCGGGCGCGAAGCTGAAATTCGCCAAATGATCGATATTTTGCAGCGTCGTCGGCAGAACAATCCGATTCTGACTGGCGAGCCGGGCGTGGGTAAAACTGCGGTGGTGGAAGGCTTGGCGCTTAAAATTGTCCAAGGTGATGTGCCGCCAGTGCTGCATGGCGTGACTTTACGCACCTTGGATTTGGGCCTGTTGCAAGCGGGCGCGAGTGTGAAAGGCGAGTTTGAAAATCGTCTGCGCCAAGTGATCGACGAAGTCAAAGCCAGCCCGGTGCCGATTATTTTGTTTATCGACGAGGCGCACACGCTGATTGGCGCGGGTGGTGCGGCGGGGCAAAATGATGCCGCCAACTTGCTCAAGCCCGCACTCGCACGCGGTGAATTGCGCACCATTGCTGCGACAACGTGGGCAGAATATAAAAAATATTTTGAAAAAGACGTAGCCTTGGCGCGGCGTTTCCAAGTGGTTAAGGTAGACGAGCCGGCGCCAGAAATCGCCGTGCAAATGGTGCGCGGCCTGACTGGCGCGATGGCCAAGCATCATGATGTGGTGATTGTGAATGAGGCGGTGGTGGCGGCGGTGAATTTGTCTAGCCGTTATATTATTGGCCGCCAATTGCCGGATAAAGCGATTAGCGTGCTCGATACCGCTTGCGCGCGCGTGGCTTTATCGCGCTCGGGTCGCCCAGCGCCGATTGAAGACGTGGAAGTATTGATTGCCAATATCGAGCGAGAAGTGACGGCGCTGCAATCTGAAGAAGGGCATGCCGAACGCATCGCCGAGCTCACCACGCAGCGTGAGAGTCTGGAAGGTGATTTGCAGAATCTGCAACTAGCGTGGCAAGCACAGCAAGCAGTGATTGCCGAAATCGAGGCGTTAAAAGCGGCCTCAGACGGCAAACCCACTAAAGGTAAAAAAATCAGTCCGCTGCAGGCCAAACGCGCTGAGCTACGTGCGCTGCAAAAACACTTGCCGCTGGCGTATGAATGCGTCGATGCCAACGTGATTGCCGATGTGATTTCCGCGTGGACTGGTGTGCCTTTGGGGCGGATGGTCAGTAATGAATTGGAGCAAGTGCAAAAGCTCGCCTCATTACTTTCTGAACGCGTGATCGGCCAAGATCACGCTTTGGCGCAAATTGCAGAGCGCGTGCAAATCGCCAAAGCCAATCTGGATGACCCAAGCAAGCCGAAGGGCGTGTTTATGTTGGTTGGCCCATCAGGCGTCGGTAAAACCGAAACCGCGTTGGCACTGGCCGAATCGCTGTACGGCGGCGAGCGTAATCTCATCACGATCAATATGTCGGAATACCAAGAGTCGCACAGCGTTTCAGGCTTGAAAGGCTCCCCACCGGGCTATGTCGGCTATGGCGAAGGTGGCGTGTTGACCGAAGCGGTGCGCCGCAAACCGTACTCGGTTGTGTTGCTCGACGAAGTCGAAAAAGCGCATCCCGACGTGCTCGAACTCTTCTTTCAAGTGTTTGATAAAGGCATTTTAGAAGACAGCGAAGGCCGCGAAGTCGATTTTAAAAACACCATTATTTTGCTGACCAGCAATACCGGCACTGATTTGGTGATGCGCGCCTGCGATGGTGGTGTGACGGTAGGCGAAGAAACTCGCGACCCAACTGCTGATGATTTGATCGAAATCTTGCGGCCTACGTTGCAAAAAACCTTTAAACCCGCCTTCCTAGGTCGCCTGACGATAGTGCCGTATTTCCCGATTGGCGATGAAGTCCTTCGCCTGATTGTGAAGCTCAAGCTGGATAAAATTGCCCGCCGAATTCTGCAAAATCACGGCGCAGTGCTGGACTATCCGTCTGAGCTGGTCGATCTAATTGCGGATCGTTGCTTGGATGTGGATAGTGGTGCGCGTGATGCTGATGCGATTTTGACGCGTGCCGTACTGGCGAAAATATCTTCGGATTTATTGGCGCGGATGGCCAGCGGCAAGCCGGTGAAGAAAATTACGCTCTCGCTGAAAGGCGATGAGATCAAAGTTAAATTGAGTTGAATGCGGGTGAAAAAGCTTTCTGGCGAGGTATCGATACCGAGGATAGTACGTGAAGTACTGCGAGGCGAGATAAGGAAGCAAGAAAGCTTTTGCTTAATGAGATAAGGGAAACACAATGCTAGGAACACTGGGCCTGTTTGGCGGGCTCTTTACTGCTTGGTGGTTATTGTTGTGGTGGGTGTTGCCGGTCAGCTGGCAAACCATGAGCCCCAGCGTTTTATTGTCGCTACATCTTGCGCCGCCAATTGTGCTGGGCGTCGTTTGGCGGGTGTGGCAGAAGATGAGTGAATCAAAACTGAGCGAAATGTTGCAAGCCAAGCAAGACGCCGCAGAAGCTGACCGAATTGCACAGCGTGAAGGCGCGCGGCAACAGCATTTGGCCGATTTGGCCGAACGCCAGCATGTGGTGCTGTGTCATGGCGTGTGGGGCAGCGCAGTGGCGGTGAAGCAAGAACCTGCATGGCTCAATGAATTACCAGAGGGCGCGTATTGGCAGGTTTTATCGCCGGATGAAATTGATGCTGAAGACGATGCCGCCACGCAGTTAGAGCGGGCGATTGAGCAAGTGTTGAGCGATGTGTATGCCAGTGCGCCTGGCGCGGCGTGGCTACCCCATTACTTTGAAGCGCATGCGGATAAAGATGGGCGCGAGCAATTGGCCATGCTCAAATCAGTGCAACAGCGTGCTGCTGACGCGCAATATTTCGAAGACCCGGTCTCAAGTGTGGAGGCGCGTTTTCTGCCTGGCACTGGCGCATTGATGGCAAGGGTGCAACAGTTGTTACAGCAAAATTTAAGTGTACCGGGCGTACTGGTTTTGGCCGCCGATACGCCGCTGTTGCAACGCGGGATGGTTGACGAGTGGGATGAAATCGATCCTGAGCACGAGCGTTTGAATTCGTGGTTGGGGATGCCCAGCCAAGCGGCAGTGGCGATGGTGTTTATGCGCGAGCATTTGCCCGAGCCCAAAGAGGCCGTCGCGCGTGAACACAACGACGATGTCTATACGCCGTATTGGGAAAAGCAGCAGCAATACAGCGACGAGGCATGGGGACGCGTGCCCGCCGCGCAACAACCCTCTCTAGCAGCATTGCCCGTATTGGCTCAGCTGCAAATGCCTGTAATGGCTACAGAGCAATACCCTAATCAGCTGGCCTTAACACGGCAAATGCATACCGTATTTGAAAATGCGTTACTCAATGCCGCGATGCGGGATTATCCATTTAGCGAAGAAGACCGCGATTGCAGCAAAGATCAAGCCGAATCGATTGCGTGGCTGGTGCATAACAGCGGTGATGTCGATGTGGGTGGCGCGCGTTTGGCGGCGATTGCTGTCGCTCTAAGCCAGCAGCAAGTACCACTGAATCCGATTGATGACGCCAGTAATACCGTGTGCGAATGGGGCGATGTTGGCCACGCGAGTAATGTGCTGCAAACCGCGATGGCCGTGCTGCATTGCGCCCGCCTCGCCGCGCCGGTGGTGTTGGCGCAGTTCGTGGGTATGAGCGAGATCGGTTTGAATAATGAGCAGCAATCCATCAGCCTCGCGCTGGTGCGACCGCAGGAGCAAAGCGCATGAAACGTGTCATTCGTATTGGCGACCCAACGAGTCATGGCGGGGTGGTGATTAGCGCGCAGCCCAAGACTGTTTTATTTGACAAACCCGTCGCCGTCGTCGGCGATAAAGTCAGTTGCCCGATCAAAGGCCACGGCGTTTGCGCAATTGTGGAAGGCGATCCAACGTGGCTGGTTGGCGGCAAAGCCGTTGCGCTGGAAGGGCATAAAACCGCTTGCGGCGCAGCGCTGATCTCGACCATGCCGAAATTGGGTAAAGGTTGAAGTTGTGATCCGCATCGTAGGCAAGACAGCCACTGGCGGAGATCATCGGTAGTTCGCTGCTGACACTGCAAAGCTTAGGGGTAGGGCCATCTCGGCCAAGCCCATTTTACGTAAACAGCATTTTTATCAAATTGATCGTCCATGAACCTCAGTGATTTGCTTGCCTCTTTCGCCTCTGCTTTTAATCAAGAAACGCGTTTAATCTCACTTCAGCTCGGTGATGGATCGGCTTGGGGTGAGCAGCTTTTACCGCAATCGGTGACCGGGCGCGAGGGCGTGAATCAGGCGTATCGTTACCAAATCGACTGTCTATCGCCCGCCAACGACATCGAGTTAAAATCCTTGCTCGGCCTGCCCATTGTGCTGAGTGTGGCGGATGCGAATGGCGACGCGATTGAGCGCTGTGGCGTGGTGTCGCAAGCGCAGATGCTCGGTGCGGATGGCGGTTTCGCCAAGTATCAACTCATCGTCGAGCCGCCGTTTGCGCTGCTGCGCCATCGCCGTACTTCGCGGGTGTTTCAGGGCTTATCAGTTCCAGATATTGTGAAGCAGGTGCTCGGTGAGCATCAAGCGAATAACTCAGTGTTTGCCGCGGTGCAAACGCTGGATTTCAAACTCAGTGGCGAGCATTTACCTCGCTCGTATTGCCTGCAATACCGCGAATCGGACTTCGACTTTTTAGTGCGTTTGATGCATGAGGAAGGCCTTGCTTGGCGTTTTGAACACCAGCCTGCCGATTCGCCGCAAGTGCAATTGGTGGTTTTTGACGATGCGTTTGCTATCCCCGAAGCCATGGATAGCCAAGTGCGTTTCCATCGCGCCGATGCGACTGAAGAATCAGATGCGCTCACCGATTGGACCAGCCAACGGCAAGTCGGCAGTAACAGCGTTTCGCTGGCGAGCTTTGATTACAAAGCCGCCAACACCAGCCACACCGCCGATCAATCGGCCGTCGATCAAGGCGATGGTGGCTCACAACTGCAAAGCAGTTTTGAAGATTACGATCCGCAGTCACTGTACTACGCGAGCGACGCCGAGCAACTGAGCCGCTACGCACAATTGCGCCAACAAGCCCACGATGGAAAAAAGAAATCATTCAGCGGCAGCGGTACATTGCGTAGCTTGCAAGCCGGGCAATGGTTTCGCCTCGAAGATCATCCCGCGCACGAATGGGATAGCGCCGAGCAACGTGAGTTTGCGATTACCGAGCTGAACTTTGTTGCCAATAACAATCTGCCGCACGATCTCACACAACAACTGCGCCAGATTGCGCCGAGTTTATTGGGTTCGGCAAGCCCCAACGTAGGAGCGAGCTTGCTCGCGAATGCATCGTCAATCAATGGCGCTACCGCCAACGTTAAGAATAATACACCTCTCCCGTATCAGACTGAATTCACCGCC
>CAUPHX010000134.1:0-8614 GCA_963511125.1 uncultured Deefgea sp.
CGGCAGATCAAGGCATTTTATGCGACCAATAACCCGTTATTCGAGCATGAAATAACGCAGAGATGCCGCGAAAAGCGCCCAGCCCTTCGGGTTTGGCTGCTTTTGGCCTGACTCTGCGTTGAAAAACGCTTGCATAGAGTGACTATGCCACGCGTCTTTCGCCTTGATTCAGGCCAAAATCAGCACAAACGCGATCCGCAAACCAAACGTCAACAGACCCTAGAACATGCAAAAGCCCAAATGGGCGCTAGCCATTCGGGATAGCCAATAAAACTATGGTCACCACCGGGTAAAATCGTTTGTTGGCATCCGGCATACCAATCTACGGCGTCTCGATAATCGAGCACTTCATCCTCTGTTTGGGCCAGCAACCAATAGCGACTCAAGTCAGTTGGCGCAGACTCCAGCTGACAAAGTTTATCAGCAAAACTGGCGTCGATAAAATGAATCTCACCTGTTTGGTAATTCTCTTGCTCGCCCAAGTATTCATTAATTAAGTCATACGGACGCACAGCGGGGTTAATCAGTACCGCTCTACCTCCAAATTGTTCAACCGCCCACGTCGCGAAAAATCCACCGAGCGAACTACCGATGAGGCAAAAATCGCCTTGCAGCGGCGCAAGCAACTCGGTCAGCATCGCTGCGGCCGCTTGTGGCTCCATCGGAATGCTTGGGCAAAGATAATGCGCTGCTAATCCGTGCTCCGCCATCCATGCCTGAGTATCTTGCGCTTTTTGCGACAAAGGGCTGGATAAAAATCCATGCAAATAAATAAGCGTCGTCATGGCAATAAGACGGTCGAGCCAGTAGTTAGGCGGGCAGTTAAATCACGATGGGCTTGCTGTACCTCAGCCAGCGCATAACTTTGCCCAATCTGCGGCACGATCCACGATTTTTCCAGCGCGGCAAAATAGTCTTGGGCCGTTTCAACCAATTCCGCGCGATTGCGGGTGTAATGCGCCAAGGTCGGCCGCGTCAAAAATAAAGAGCCTTTTTGCGCTAACACGCCCAAATTAAAACTAGAGACGGCCCCCGATGCATTGCCAAAACTGACCAACATCCCCCGCACCGCCAAGCAATCCAGTGAGCCAGCAAATGTCGCCTCGCCCACGCCATCGTAGACCACAGGCACGCCGTTTCCCTCGGTCAGTTCACGCACTTGCGCTACCCAATCTGGGTCATGGTAATCAATGACGTGATCACAATAGGCGCTGGCTTGCGCCGCTTTTTCTTTCGAACCCACGGTGCCGATGACTTTCACGCCCAAAGCCTGCGCCCATTGGCAGGCAATTTGCCCAACCCCGCCAGCCGCAGCGTGAAATAACATGGTTTGCCCTGCTTGCACCGCAAATGTGCGTTTTAATAAATATTGCGCCGTCATCCCACGTAGCAATGTCCCCGCAGCAACTGCATCAGGTATTGCCTTGGGAACCAGCACCAGCTTATCGGCTGGCATGATACGGTATGTAGAATAAGCCCCCACCGCGCCGCCGGCATACGCCACCCGATCACCGACTTGCAAATCATGGATGCCGTGCCCAATCGCTTCAATCACGCCGCAGGCTTCTAGCCCTAAACCCGCTGGCATCGTCAAAGGATACAGTCCGCTACGATGATAGGTATCAATGAAATTCACCCCGATCGCCAAGTGCTTCAGCAATACTTCACCCGCGCCAAGCTCGGGCAATTCACTGGACACCAGCACCATTTGATCTACGCCGCCGTGCTGTTTAATTTCAATTCGCGTCGTCTGCTGAGTGATTTGCATAGGCCTCTCCAAAATGAACTTTTATCTTATTCCAGCATTTTGCCCGCCGCCCAGTTAAATTGACAATGTCAAAGTCCAATTTAGGTGTCACCTGCATTTAAACGCAGTTAAGCGCTTGAAAATAGGGAAAAATACCGTAAAAAATGTCGCAAAGTTAGAGCTGTGTCATATAAAGAAAACCGAGTCCCAGTTATAGTCACGCCATTGCTCGCAGTTCGAGCTCGTAAATTCATTAGGTTTAAGTCATGCAAACATTTTTTATCGCCCCAACTCGTCTCAATGTCGGCCTGACTTCGGTCACGCTCGGTGTCGTTCGTAGCCTGCAAAATCAAGGCTTAAAGGTCGGCTTTGTGAAACCGGTTGCCCAAGATCAATCCGCCGGTGAAATTGAACGCTCAACGCACTTTGCGCGGCAAATTTGTCAGCTCGACGTACCCGATGCACTGCCCGCCAATTATGCCATTGAGCAAGTGTCGATTGATGAGAGCGATGATTTACTCGAAGAAATCATCACGATGAGCATGGCGGCAGGCAAAGATGCCGACGTATTGGTGGTCGAAGGTTTGCATCCCGATCCAAGTAATCCATTTACATCGCAACTCAATACTGAAATGGCGCTCGGCCTGCAAGCTACGGTGATTATTGTCACCGATGCCAGCGCAAAAACCGCCGCCGAAGAAATTCGCGTGACAGAACGCCAATTTCGCAATGAAGGCGTCACTGTCGGCGGCGTGATTTTCAATAAAGCGGGCGAGAAATTTGATCACGCCGCGATGCAAGCCGAAATTGGCGAGCTAAAAATTTGGGGCGTTGTCAAATTTGACCCAAAACTACTCGCTCCACGTACGCTCGATGTGGCGATGCATTTAAATGCTGAAATTATCATCAAAGGTGAGCTGACCCGCCGCCGCGTCACTGAAACCATCGTTGCAGCTCGCGCCGTGCCCGAAGTGATTCGTCGCCTCAAAGCGGGGGCACTGATTGTTAGCTCGGGCGATCGGGATGATGTGATCTTGGCGACGGCACTGGCCGCCAGCAATGGCGTGCAACTCGCGGGACTCGTGCTGACGCATAACACCGAAATCAATGAAACCGTGCGTGCGTTTACCGAAATGGCATTCCACTCTGGCATTCCGGTACTACGCACCGATGGGGATAGTTTTAGCACCGCGTTAGCGATTAGCACCGTCCCGACCGCCGTGCCCGCCGACGACAAAATCCGTATGACGCGGGTCATGAATGCCGTTGCCGAGCAGCTCGATAGCGAAGCACTCAAAGTCGGCGTCCATACCAAGCTGGTTCATCACCTGAGTCCACCGGCGTTCCGCTATCAATTGATCCAAAAAGCACGCAATGCCAATAAACGAATTGTGCTGCCAGAAGGCGAAGAACCACGCACCATCAACGCAGCGATTGTCTGCGAAGAAAAAGGCATCGCCCGCTGCGTATTGCTCGGTAAACGGGCTGTGATTGAAAGCATTGCGGGAACGCAGGGCTTAACCATCCCCGCTTCATTAGAAATCCTCGACCCCGATGAAATCCGCGCGCAATACGTGCCGGCGATGGTTGAACTGCGTAAGTCGAAAGGCCTCACCGAAATTCAAGCCTTGCGCCAGCTCGAAGACAATGTGGTGCTGGGTACGATGATGTTAGCGATTGATGAAGTCGACGGCCTCGTTTCGGGCGCGATTCACACCACCGCCAACACCATCCGCCCAGCCCTGCAGTTAATCAAAACCGCACCAGGCTCGTCGATTGTGTCATCCGTATTCTTTATGTTAATGCCAGAGCAAGTCTTGGTGTACGGCGATTGCGCGGTGAATCCAAATCCAGATGCCGAGCAACTGGCTGAAATCGCCGCGCAAAGCGCGTATTCAGCCCGCGCGTTTGGTATCGAGCCGAAAGTCGCCATGATTAGCTACTCAACGGGACAATCAGGCACCGGTGTTGATGTGGATAAAGTCCGTAGCGCGACTGAAATCGCCAAAGCGCGGCATCCGCAACTGATGATTGATGGCCCCTTGCAATACGATGCGGCATCGGTACTTGAAGTGGGTCAACAAAAAGCGCCAGGCAGCTTGGTCGCAGGTCAAGCCACTGTGTTTGTGTTCCCCGATCTGAATACCGGCAACACCACCTATAAGGCAGTGCAGCGCAGTGCTGATGTGGTCAGCGTCGGGCCGATGTTACAAGGTTTGCGCAAACCGGTGAATGATCTATCCCGCGGCGCTTTGGTCGACGATATTGTGTTCACCATTGCCCTCACGGCGATTCAAGCAGAACAAATGATTGGCCAATAGGTATTGCCAGCCAAGCATTTCCAATTAATGCATACAAGAAAATACCCCATGCATAGCCAGGGGTATTTTGGGCTTTGATGAATCAATAAAACGTTGATCAATCGATCGCGGTTCCGTCGCGTTAATGCCGTGAAGCCTGAGCCGACCTGTAGACATGCTTAAAGCTGGACGGAATTTTTCCACCAAAACATAAAATGGGTCGGCAAACGATACCGAGTTTAACGACTACCGACAAAAGCATGGAAAAGACAACCTTAGCTCTCATTCAAGCCGATGCAGTACGCATGGATTGCCTGTACGCGGTACAAGAATTAGCGCTGCCGCAGGCGATGATTTGCGCTGGATTTGTGCGCAATTTGGTCTGGGATGCCGCCCATCAACTCACCACCAGCACGCCGCTGAATGATGTCGATGTCGCTTGGTATTCAAGTACGCTAGTTGATCCGCAGTTCGATTTAGAATTGGAGTTCCAACTCAAACAACGACTGCCCAATGTGCAATGGCAAGTCCGTAATCAAGCGCGGATGCATCACCGAAATCGTGTGGCGGCGTATGCTTCGGCCAAAGACGCCGTTGAGCGTTTTCCGGAAACGGCGACCTGTTTAGCGGTCACTTTGAATGTCAAAAACGAAATTGAATGGTGTGTTACTGCAGGCTTAAACGATGCCTGGGCGCTGCGTTTACGGCACAACGCCCATTCTGGCTTGGCGCTGAGCGTGGCCCAGCAAAGAATCAACGAGAAAAATTGGCTGCTGCGCTGGCCGCACTTACAGGCCGACCCCGCTTTACTCTAGGCTTTGGCATCCAGTATTTTTTTATCTGGATTAAAGTCGGGACTCAGATCCAAATAGCGTGGCCCGCCAGGTAAATTCATTAATTGCAACGACATATCGCCCAACAGTTGCAAACCTTTTTTACCTTCGGCATCGGGTTTAAACATCGCAAAGGGGCGGAATGCGGGTTCACTGGTCAACCGTTGCAACAAGTCCATCGCGGTGCCGGCAAAGTTTTGCTTAAATCCGTCGACTTTCTGGTCATCGTCCTTGCGGGATGACACGGGTTCTTTGGCCACATCGGGCAAACGCGGCGTCGTGCTGGCCGTTACATCATTAGGCTGATTTAAGTCGACCACATCAATCGGCATAGAACTTGCGGCCGATGGCGGCGGAACATTAGGTATTGCCTTTGGTGCATTACCTTGATTGTTTTGCTGAGCAATACTGGCACCTTCAATGACCGATTCATAGCGAATTTCAATTTCTATCTCAAAACGCTGCCCGTCCGCCGTAGTGAGTGTGCCTTTGCCACTAAAAGAGCTGCTATCGGTCAAGCGAAACGCGTTGGCTTGACTGCTCCCTTGCGCGCTTTGGCTCGTTTGCTGCATGGCGGTAAAGCTCGACTCGGCACTCAGCGAGATTTCATCAAATTCAATTTTCATGCCTTTGGCTTGATCACCAAACATTTGTTGAGCGAACTGGCCAATAAAATCACTCGCCATCTGCGTCGTCGCTTTACTGAGGTTATCCACCCGCTGCTGAATCAACTCGCTGCCCTTCTTTAGCGATTCCAGCGATTTGCTCATCGCCCCCGCCGTCTCACCCAGCTTGCGCAAAGACTGCGCCAAACCTGAATCATTAGCGCGAACGCCATTTGAATGGCCATTGTGGAGCGGAGAGAGTGAGTTCATGGTGAGACCTCTTTGTTGATAACGGTTTATCGACGCGGAGCGCCAAAAACTAAAGGCTTCGTAAGGTATTAATGACTAACGGTAAGCTAAATCAGAATTGGCTGATATATGAATTGCCACTCCTATGCTGAAAAAATCATTTTCTTGCCATCATGATCACCACACCGCCGCATCCTGCCGCCAGCCATCGTACTGGCTAAGTGAAGAGTTGTTTCAGTTCAATGGCTTGTTTGCCACTGGCCTGCCATGCTCGCCAAAGCCTGTCGATGTGATTCACTCTTTGCAGTAATAAGGCCTGATCCACATAGGCCGTGATTTGATTCTGGCCGATAAGGCAGTCGCGCCAGTTTTGTAGCTCAGCGCTACTCAGCCCCCATGCGCCATCCAAATCCGTCATTGCCCATAACCAGTACGGCGATAATAATCCATGGGCTTGCAATAATTCGGGCGTGACGCAAATGCCGAGGTGCTGCAATTGATCTTGCCAAATTTTGCGGACATGCCGATTAGCGTGTTCACGCTGAATACCGCTACTGCGTTGCTGCTGATGCTGCCGATAACGCACCAGTGGCAAACCCATGTTGGCGAGTTGGCCGTGCTGGCCCAGTCGAATTAAAAAATCCCAATCTTGCGCCATGTCCATTTTCGGCGTGAAATACACGCCGCTGGCCTGCCAGAGTTGGCGATTAATCATCAGCGCGGGCTGTGCCATTGCGCAATAAAATAGATTATCGACGCTAATTTCGGCATGGCTCAATGGAAAAAGCCGCACCGAGACCAATGGATTATGCTCGTCAAACACCTGCATATCACCAGAGACGGCAATTACTTCAGGGTTTGCTTGCAGAAACGCCACCGACTGCACAAATCGTTGCGGCAAGCTGATGTCATCAGCATCATGAAACGCAATCCAATCACCGGTCGCGACGAACAACCCTGCATTTCTGGCACACGAGACTCCTTGATTTTCTGGCATTGAAATCAACTGAACGGCAAATTGCTGACACGCGTTGGTAAATGCCGCGATTTCATCGTGCAGAGAATCAACGCCACCGTCATTAATGAGGATGATTTCAATCTGCGAAAAGCCAGTCCAGTCGGCAGCACGCAAGCTCAATAGCATCTCATTGAAATGACTGAGATTTGGATTGAAAAACGGAATGATGACGCTGATTTTCATGCTGACTCTAAGTGAATTCACGATTAGCGAGCAGTTTACCTATTGTGGCAAGATCTGAATGATTTTCATGCGATCGAGTGGCAAACTTCGCGGCGCTTGTGCTGGCGATATACGAGTGAGAGCCTCTTTTTAATCGAGCTGAGTATCAGTCAAGTCGGTGGTGATGAGTTAATGCAGTAAAACCACGATAAACTGTCGCTAGCATTGAATCCGCTCAAGTCGGCACAGTTTAAGGTGATGCATTTAGTTACCTAGCAATTACGTAATTTGACTACATCAACGCCATGCAAAACCCTTTGTTTTTATATGTTTTTTATTTTTTAAAAATGTAGTAAATTCTATTTGATAACTCATAAACAAGAAAGATTCCTACATGCAAATCGATCCGGTGGTGCTGTTTTTCTTACTGGGTTTAGCCGCTGGCTGGGCTAAATCCGACCTTAAACTCCCAAGTGCCTTGTATGAGACGCTATCGGTGTTTCTATTACTGGCCATCGGGATTAAAGGCGGTTTGATTCTCGCCAATCAACCGATTATGACGATTCTGCCACAGGCGGCGTTGGTGCTGCTCATGGGCGCGCTCATTCCCTTGCTGATTTATCCAATCTTGCGGCTCAAGCTCAGCCAAGTCGATTCGGCCAGTATGGTGGCGCATTACGGCTCGGTCTCGGTGGTCACTTATGCGGTCGGCGTGGCATTCTTGGCACGGCAAGGGATTGATTACGAGTCACAAACCACGCTGTTTTTAGTGCTGCTAGAAATGCCAGCCTTGATGGTCGGTGTGGTGTTGGCGCGAATGGGGCCAAGTGCCACCAAATCAGGGCATGGTTGGGGCAAATTGCTGCATGAGGTCTTCCTTGGCAAGAGTATGGTGCTTCTGATGGGCGGCTTACTGATTGGCGCGCTAGCGGGACCAGAAGGGATTAAACCGCTGGATAAACTGTATATCGACCTCTTCAAACCGGTATTGACGCTGTTCTTGCTAGAAATGGGTTTAGTCGTGGCGGGCAAGCTGGGGATTTTGCGCAAGCACGGGATTTTGGTCTTGGCAATCGGCGTAGGCCTGCCCTTAGCGCTCAGCTGGGTCGGCATAGCGTTTGGCCTGATGATGGGCTTGTCGCTCGGCGGTGTGACCTTGATGGCGGTGCTGGCAGCATCCGCATCCTATATCGCCGCCCCCGCTGCAATGCGGATGGCGCTGCCCGAGGCCAATCCAGCGCTCTCGCTCGGGGCAGCGCTGGGGATTACGTTCCCGTTTAATATCTTGGTGGGTATTCCACTGTATCTGCAATTTGCGCGCCACGTCGCCTAAGGAGCTGTGATGAATTTCCCGACTCGTACCCTACTCACTATCGTTACCGAAGCGGTGCTCGAAAACGATCTGATTGAATTATTTGAAGCCAAAAAAATTCGCGGCTGGACCATCGTCGCGGCGCGTGGCAATGGCGCGCATGGTGAAAAACACGGTAATTTCGATGCCAATGAGAATATTCAAATCGAGCTGATTACCGATACCGCGACTGCGGAACAACTCGCTACAGATGTGCAACAGCAGTTCGGTGCGCACTATGCTTTAGTGCAATGGCTGAGCGAAGTGCGCGTACTGCGTGGTGAAAAGTTCTAAATCCATCGCGTACATGGATGTATTGGCCGCCAGCCATTACCTAGCAATGGCCGGC
>CAUPHX010000135.1:0-8576 GCA_963511125.1 uncultured Deefgea sp.
CCTTGATGATTACTTGATATCCCGCGACAAAGCCGCAATCTGGAAAAAAGTCTCGCAGCAACTAACACAACTTCAGGCGGCGGCTACTTTGCTAGAAACAGCGCCAACAGCAAAGACCGCTGCCAAAATCAACACAGCAGCAGATCAACTTGCGATGACGCTCAAAACAGAAGTTGCAACGGCACTCAACATTCGGATTGGCAAGAAGTAAGCATCAATCAAAAGACCTGCGGCTTTGATGCACCATCAATTCGCAGGTCTTTGTACCTCCAATCATTCTGCCAACGGTGGCGCCAATACGGTTCGGTTGCCGCTATTTTCCATCGAACTGACTAAACCCGCGGCTTCCATTTGCTCAATCAAGCGTGCTGCACGGTTATAACCGATTCGCATTTGCCGCTGCACGCCAGAAATCGATGCTCGGCGGCTTTTTAGCACTAAGGCGACCGCCTCATCGTAGAGTGGATCGGCCTCTTCGCCGTCATTCGCGCCACTCGACCAGCCGCTAGATCCACCGTCCTCACCCGCAACCGGATGCAATACGCCTTCAACATAGTTCGGCTCACCGAGTTGCTTCAGGTACTCGACGACGCAATGGACCTCGGCATCATCCACAAAAGCACCATGAATCCGTGTTGGATAACCGGTTCCCGGCGGAAGGAACAACATATCGCCCTGCCCTAACAACGCTTCTGCGCCCATTTGATCGAGAATCGTTCGACTGTCGATTTTACTCGACACCTGAAACGCCAAGCGCGTTGGGATATTGGCTTTAATCAAGCCTGTAATCACATCGACCGATGGCCGCTGCGTTGCCAAAATCAAATGAATCCCAGCCGCACGGGCTTTTTGCGCTAAACGGGCAATTAATTCTTCGATTTTTTTGCCCGCCACCATCATCAGGTCGGCAAACTCATCCACCACCACCACAATCAACGGCAAATGTTCAAGTGGCTCTGGATCATCCGGCGTTAACGTAAATGGATTGGTCAATTTGCGGCCCTTAGCGGCGGCATCGGCGATTTTTTGGTTAAACCCAGCCAAATTTCGCACGCCGAGCGCACTCAACAGCCGATAGCGTTTTTCCATTTCGCCCACACACCAATTGAGTGCGTTGGCGGCTAATTTCATATCGGTCACAACGGGCGCGAGCAAATGCGGAATGCCTTCGTAAATCGACAATTCCAACATTTTCGGGTCGATCATAATAAAGCGCACCTCATCGGGCGTCGCTTTAAATAAAATTGACAAGATCATCGCATTCACGCCGACTGATTTACCTGAGCCGGTCGTCCCCGCCACCAACATATGCGGCGTTTTGGCCAAATCAGTAGCCACCGGCAAGCCAGTAATGTCTTTGCCCAGCGCAATCGTGATCGGCGAGGTTTGCTGATGATATTCGGGCGCGGATAAAATCTCTGACAAGCGAATCATTTGCCGCGTTGGATTGGGCAACTCCAAGCCCATGCAGGTTTTACCTGGAATCGTTTCGACAACCCGAACCGCCGCGACGCCCAATGAGCGCGCCAAGTCTTTGGCCAAATTCACCACTTGCGCACCGCGAACGCCCATTGCAGGCTCTACTTCAAAACGCGTAATTACGGGGCCTGCATACGCATCGAGCACGCTGACTTTGACTTTAAACTCGGTGAGTTTTTCTTCAATTAAAATACTTCGTTCCAACAAATCCTCTTGGGTCACCGTTTGCTTGGCTTGCAGCGGTGGGCGCAACAAATCCAAGGGCAAGCACAAGCCATTTTCGCACTCGCCCCAAGCCGAATTAGGCTTGGCCGCCGCCGTTGAAGCGCTCAACTCATCGGGGCGCAAAAAAGTCAGCGGGCGAGCCGGAAACTGAGGGGATTGATGAACGTGAGCCACCTGAGGAATGGGCTCTGTAACTGGATAAAACGCTTCTTCCGACAAAGCGTCACTCACCTGCTCAGTCATACTCAGCGCCGAGGCCAAGCTTGCCGCCTCGTTTTGAAAAGCCGTCTTTTGCAGCAACGGCGAAGCAACTTCAGCTAAATCGTCTCTAGCTACAACACCAGGTATATTAACAGGTGCATTTTCAGCATTAAGCTGCAAAGCAATACCCTCTGAATTACTGCGCCGAATCATCATCACTGGCGGAGCAAGCGGAGGTTTAACACCGACAGGTTGACTTTTGGCTGGCACGGCTGGAGCCGTTGCTATTTTCGGAGGCGTTTTTGCTTCGGGTAAGGCAGATCGTTTGGGGTATTCAACGGGGACTGGTTTGGCGTGAATTTCTTGTAAACGACTGCGAATTTCAAATGCGTCAATCACTGGCAACTGAACGGGCTGCGCCTTAGTCGGCATTTTCGCCCCTTCGGCAGCCAATTTACGCTGGCTGATGGCCAAATTAGCCTGAATCTGCTGCAAATCAATCGTTGGTAATACGCGCCGCTTAGGCATTGGCGAATAGTCAAGCGCAGCGGGTTCTTTAGCCAATTCAGAAACTGGTGCAACAAAAGGCCGACTTAATACTGGTTTTGCTGGCGCTACGGGTGACGGATGAGGCATACGCATCGCAGTGGGTTGCTCTGCGAGTTCTTGGGTGCGCGGCAAACCCAAAGTCGGTTGCCCCGCCGAGACAGCAGCAGGCGTCGCTGCAGGCACTTTGGCAGTCGGCAGCTTGTTCGGTGAACTATTGATGCCTACCGCATTTCGCTTAATTAAGAGAGGATCTAGTTCAGGCTCAAGACGCTCAAAATCGTGCTCTGCCGTATTAGCTTCAACATCGCGCGAGCTCATTTCTTTAATTTTACCGACGGCATTTCGCAAGCCCGCCAAACCCTTATTGGCGACATTCACCACGGGCGACAATGGCAACTCAAATAAGCGGTCAATGCCTGATGTATGCTCGTCCAGAGCGCTTTGGGGCTGCTGCTCAGGCACATGCCGCACGGCATCATCCGACACATCACCGTCTAATTTTTTATTGAGTGTTTCAAATAAACTTTTAATTTTTTTCATAATGACACAGCAGCAGATCGATCAAGTACGACAAAATATTTACGCACGGCTTCTTGCACCTCAAAACGCCCACAAAACCCAGCCGGAATCACCGCGGCCTCGCCTGCTTTGACGACGACACCATGACCCGACTCATCCCACAAACAAACTTGACCTTCAATGACACAAAAAAACTCTTCTTTATCATCGGCAAACTGAATACGCCAAGAGCCTACTTCGCACGCCCAAATACCACTCGACACTGCCTGAGTTGGGCTTTGGTAGTGCGTCCATGTTGTGCGCTTGGGATTGCCACTCAGCAACCGGTCAGGTCGTGGAAAATCAATATGGGCGGCGACTTCTTTCTGAAAATGCGTAATCACTGACACAAAAACCCCACTTATTCCAAATCACTCGACCAACCATCCGGTCGCATCAAAGCGTTATCAAAGCGGCAATGCATCCCTTGGAACACCAAAGGAATTTTGCCGGTTGGCCCATTCCGGTGCTTACCCAAAATACATTCGGCAATGCCTTTAAATTGGCTATCTGGGTTGTAATATTCATCACGATACAAAAACATGATCAAATCGGCATCTTGCTCAATGGCACCGGACTCGCGCAAATCGGACATCATCGGGCGTTTATCAGTACGCTGCTCAACCGAACGGCTCAACTGCGACAATGCAATAATCGGGCACTTTAATTCACGCGCCAAACCTTTGAGCGAACGCGAAATTTCACCCAATTCAGTTGCTCGGTTTTGATCTTTTGCGCCAGAACGCCCCGCCATCAATTGCAAGTAATCAATCACAATCAAGCCCAGCTGACCGCCACATTGCCGTGCTAAGCGGCGTGACTTGGTACGAATATCCAACGCAGTCAGCGCGCCGGTTTCTTCAATAAAAATATTCGCCTCCGACAACTTCCCAACGGCATGCGTGAGGCGCAACCAATCGTCATCTTCAAAACGGCCGGTTTTAAGCTTATGCATATCAATCTTACCGATTGAACCGACCATCCGCATTCCGAGCTGTGCCGCGCCCATCTCCATCGAAAAAATCGCCACCGGCAATTTGCTATCAATCGCAATGTTCTCTGCAATATTGATTGAAAACGCCGTTTTACCCATCGAAGGGCGACCGGCCACGATGATTAAATCACCGCCCTGCAAGCCAGACGTCATTTTATCCAGATCAATAAATCCGGTCGGCGTGCCGGTAATTTCAGAAGGATTATCTTGTTGATATAAATAATCGATCCGCTCAACGATGTCTTTCAAAATCGGCGGCATCGAGAAAAAGCCCTGACTGCCCTTTTGAGATTGCTCTGCAATCATAAATACGCGCGACTCGGCTTCATCAAGCAATTGCTTGGCATCACGGCCATCGGGGAAAAAAGTCGCATCGGCGATTTCGGTTGCCACGCTGGCCAATTGGCGCATGACTGATTTTTCACGCACGATTTCGGCATAACGACGAATATTAGCGGCAGAAGGGGTATTCTGCACTAGCGAACCTAAATAGCCGAGTCCACCCACATACGTCAGGTCATTGGTGTTGTCGAGCGATTCTTTTACTGTAATGACATCGGCAGGACGGTTGTGTTCAACCAGTTTCACAATCGCCTGATAAATACGTCGATGGTCTTCGCGATAGAAATCGCCGTCACCAATCACATCTGCAATTTTGTCAAACGCTTGGTTATCAAGCATCAAACCACCCAAAACAGACTGCTCGGCCTCAACTGAATGCGGGGGGATTCGGTAAACCGCGGTTTCGTCTTCACGTGAATTGACTTGATAGCTTGCTTGCATCTCATGCACTTGGTCGGGATAATCAGTCATTTCTCAATCACAGGGTAGATTAGCTCGCTATTTTACCCCTTCATCGCCATGCAGTGTTTACGCAAATCAGTTCTAGTTTCCCATTCGGCACAAGAAATGTTCGATTTAGTCGATCAGGTCGAAGATTACCCGCGATTTTTGCCTTGGTGCGGCGGCGTGGAAGTCCACCAGCGCACCGATGACATTTTGGACGTCACCATTAAAATTGAATTTTTAAAGGTGAGTACCTTCTTTCGCACCCGCGACACCAAAAGCCCAAACGAAATCGTCATGCATTTTGTCGACGGCCCATTCAAAGCATTGACAGGAATTTGGCGTTTTACCCCGCTCATGGAAGACGCCTGCAAAATTGAGTTTGAATTGGATTACGAGTTTTCCAGTCGCACGCTGGACGCCATTATTGGCCCGGTCTTTGGCAAAATCACCTCGACCTTTGTCGATGCTTTTGTTAAAGAAGCCGATCGAAAGTATGGTTAGCACAAGCAATTATTTCGAAATGTATATGAATGTAAAATAATAAAAGCATAGCCCAGAAGGCAATACCCCTTAAAAAGGCAAACGACAATGAGCGAACTCATCACCGTTGAAGTGGTCTACGCCACGCATGGCAAACAAAAACTTTGCAGCGTTAAAGTTCCCACAGGCTGCACAGCGCAAGAGGCAATCCAAAAATCAGGGATTTTGACTGAATTCCCAGAAATTGATCTTGCCACGCAGAAAATCGGCATTTTCGCCAAAGCAGTCAAACTCGACACCATCCTGCGCGCCAAAGATCGCGTTGAAATCTATCGCCCACTGATCGCCGACCCCAAAGAAGTCCGCCGTCAACGTGCGGAAGCGGGGAAAATAATGAAAAAAGGGGGTGGAGAGGCGTAATCACAAAGATCTACGATTGAATTCTGCAATTCAAAACCCAAGGAAACGCCACAACCGCCTTACAGCCAAGCACAAAGATAGGCTTTTATTCAATATACCCCTTGCAGGTATATTCGAAGCAGCCTAAGATACCCTTCATGGGTATCAATCAGAACATTCCTTTTATTATCGCCCCCATCGACATACCTATCGAGGGGATGACGTGCTCGGCGTGTGCGCAGCGGGTTGAAAAAGCCCTCAATCGTATTAACGGCATTCATGCTACCGTCAACTTTGCCAACGAATCGGCACAAATTCTAAGCAACACGCAAAACCTAACGATCAATCAGCTCATTACTGCGATTGAAAAAACGGGTTACACGGTGCCGATGGCAGCACTTGAAATCCCCATTCAAGGTATGACCTGCACGGCCTGCGCTGCGCGATTAGAAAAAGTACTGAATCGACTACCCTACATTCACGCCCAAGTTAACTTTGCCAATGAAACGGCAAGTATTTCAGCGCCACAAGGCAGCCTACAGCTCGATTTGATTACCAACGCCATTCAAAAAGCGGGCTTTAGCAGCACACCGGTAGAAACTCAAACCTCCGACGCCAAAGATGCACCGCCGTGGGCATTTATTATTGCCGTACTCTGCACACTGCCGTTTTTATTAGAAATGATTGCCATGTTGCTGGGGTGGCATGGCCTTATTCCACTTGCAGTGCAATTTGGACTGGCCACGGTAGTGCAATTTATCCCTGGACTGCGTTTTTATCGTGGGGCGTATTTTGCACTCAAAGGCGGCGCAGCCAATATGGATGTTTTGGTCGCGCTCGGCACGACTATGGCGTGGGCGTACAGTGTGTGGGCGTGGCAACAAGGCCGCCACGACGTTTATTTTGAATCCAGCACTGCCATCATTACCTTAGTCATTCTAGGTAAATGGCTAGAAAGTCGCGCCAAACACAAAACCGCTGGCGCCATTAGCGAATTACTGGCACTACAGCCGAAAACCGCACGCGTCTATCGTGACCAACAATGGCTAGAACTCGCCATCACCCACATTCAACTCGGTGACACTCTGATGGTGCGCGATGGGGAAAGCGTCGCTGTCGATGGCAAGATACTCAGCGGCACCGCGACCATTGATGAAGCCATGCTGACGGGCGAATCCATTCCGGTCAGCAAATCGATCAACGATGCGGTCTTTGCCGGCACCCGCAGCACGCAAGGCAGCATCACAATTCAAGCCACCAGCATCGGTAGCCAAACCCAATTAGCCGCAATCATCCGGATGGTGCGCCAAGCCCAAGGCAGCAAAGCGCCGATTCAACAACTTGCCGACCGCGTTGCGGCCATTTTTGTGCCTTGTGTGCTGGCGATTTCGGTACTGACTTTTGCTGTAACTTGGTTTTGGCTAGGCAGCCCCAGTACGGCGCTAATTCATGCCATCGCCGTACTCGTTATCGCCTGCCCTTGCGCACTGGGCCTTGCTACGCCAACCGCAATCATGGTGGGCGTCGGCTTAGGCGCACAGCACGGTTTATTATTTCGCAACGCCAGCGCGCTCGAACTCGCCAGTCAAATTGATACTTTAATCGTCGACAAAACCGGTACGCTCACCTACGGCAAACCTGAAGTAACTGAAGTTATTGCAACATCAGGCACCGAAGATGAATTAATTCAAATCGCTGCCAGTATTGAAGCTCACTCGCAACACCCACTGGCCCACGCGCTACTTATAGCCGCAGAACAGCGCAAACTCGCATTGCTTGAGCTGAGCGATCTACACAGCCAAGCCGGACTGGGCATTAGTGCAAAAATCTCAAACACTAATTATCAAATTGGACGCCCTGATTGGGCTTGCCCATTGCAAGTTGAAGAACAAGCGCAAGTAGAACGCATGTCGCTCGCAGGGCAAACTGTGATTGCGGTGGCAAGCAATCAACAACTAATCGGCTTAATCGGCCTTAAAGATACGCCGAGACCAGCAGCAAGAGCGGCAGTGCAATCGCTGCAAGCAGCAGGAATAACCGTCATCATGATGACCGGTGACAATTTCGCGACCGCGAAATCGATTGCCGATACGCTAGGCATCACCCAATTTTTTGCCCAGACCAGCCCCAAAGACAAAGCGGAAAAAATCACCCAACTGCAAGCCGCTGGCCACAAAGTCGCAATGGCCGGAGATGGCATCAACGATGCCCCTGCCCTTGCTGTAGCAGACGTAAGTTTTGCAATGCATAGCGGCGCCAGCGTTGCCATTGAAACCGCCGACATCACCCTAATGCACAACAACATTACCCACGTTGCGGCAGCCATTAGCTTGTCAAAAGCCACACTCCGCAAAATCCGACAAAACCTATTTTTCGCCTTTATCTACAACGTGCTAGGCATTCCGTTTGCAGCCTTGGGTCTACTTAGCCCCGTGATTGCAGGTGCGGCAATGGCGATGTCGTCGATTTCGGTCGTTAGCAATGCACTACTACTTAAACGCTGGAAAGCTTAAATTGCGCTCAGGAAATGTATGGAAACAATAGAAATTCAAATTGAAGGCATGACTTGCGGTGGCTGCACGGCCAGCGTGATGCGTGTTCTGCAAGCCGTGACAGGGGTGCAATCGGCCAATGTCACCTTAAACCCAGGCGCGGCACAGGTCGTGTTCGACGCCAATCAAACCAGCCGTGTCGCGCTGGAAACCACCATAGAGGAAGCTGGATATGCCATCAAGCACAACTAAGAAAGCCCAAGACAAAACCCAATTGCCACGTCCTAACAAGGATTTATTGGTGAAACGCCTGAACCGTATCGTCGGCCAAGTATCGGGCATCACCCGTATGGTTGAAGAAGAAAAATACAGCGGCGACATTTTGAATCAAGTGGCTGCTGCACGCTCAG
>CAUPHX010000136.1:0-8556 GCA_963511125.1 uncultured Deefgea sp.
AAATGGTAATATTACTACCTACTTTATCGTTATACAATGTAACCGCAAGTACATTTTATTCAACAAAACCTTTATATAACAATACAGAACAATGTAACAATAACAAACAAACCACAAAGCCAATGTAGTTATACTACAAAACAAAACCACTTAACTACAGCAAACCCACAATGAAAATGCCACCCCAACAAGGTGGCATTCAGTTATACCGCGCCATACATCAAGCCTTACTCAGCAATGCCGACTTCAAATCTTCACTCACCGGCACCTTACCCAACCAGATCGATAACAATGCGCTGGCGAATACATCACCACCAATCAAACCAAGTTGCCGCCCTCGCACCAAAATCTTTGTGCCTTGCCCTGGCACAATGTCGAGTCCGATGACATCCCCCTTGTTAGCCGTTTTTATCTCTAAAAATATTTTCTCTAACTCGGCAATGCTAGGGGCAAACTCCTTGAGTTGCGCCGCAGACACGTTATTTTGCAAACCTTCTAACAAAGCTTGATACAAACTTGCCGCCTCCACAGTGCGCAACATATTGAGCTGCATCCGCCGCGGAGCACTTGAGGTCAGCACTCCAGCGGCGTCAGACGTTTTTGCGACGGTGTACAGTGACGCAACATAAACCTCAAACATTAGTTTTTTGCGAATACCAGCACCGTTTAACTGCAAACTACGCTCTGCCACCACCATTTTTTCTGGCACATTAACGCCAGCTAGCTCCAAAGCGTGCACGGGCATCGACATTAAAATTGCAGCAAAGCAAACCGAGAACAAGAAAGCTTGTTTCATTTTTAGCCTCAAAAAAAGCCCGCAATCCAAACCAGACACGGGCTTAAAGTTATTTCCAACAATGAGAACCTACAAAACCTGCAAAATTCCTGCAGCGCCCATGCCCGTCCCAATACACATCGTCACCATCGCGTAGCCTGACTTACCTTGACCGCGCAGGCCATGAATCGCCGTTGCGGCACGAATTGCGCCAGTTGCGCCCAGTGGATGCCCCAACGCAATTGCGCCACCATTTGTATTTACGATACTCATATCCAAATTCAAATCACGGCTGACCGCCAAAGCTTGCGCTGCAAAAGCTTCGTTCAGCTCTATCCACGCCAAATCCGACAAATTCAAACCGGCTTGTTTCAGCGCTGCCGGAATCGCCTCTTTCGGGCCAATCCCCATGATTTCAGGTGGCACACCTTTCACGGCAAAAGTGACGTATTTTGCCAAAGGCACTAAATTAAACTCTTTGAGGATTTTTTCTGACACCAAAATCAACGCCGCAGCGCCATCCGACATTTGCGAGCTATTGCCAGCAGTGACGCTACCCTTCGCCGCAAAAACAGTCTTTAGCTTCGCCAACCCCTCAGCACTGGTATCGGCACGTGGGCCTTCATCTTGCGTTAGGGTCTTTTTGACCAGCTCAACTTCACCCGTTGCCAAATTCGGAATGCGGTACGTCACATCCAGCGGGGCGATTTCAGCAGCAAATTTGCCTGCCGCTATCGCGACCAATGCGCGACGATGCGATTCAACCGCAAATGCGTCTTGATCTTCACGACTGACCTGCCATTGCTGCGCGACCTTTTCCGCCGTTAAACCCATGCCGTAGGCAATAGCTATGTTTTCATCGGTTTCGTAAATACTAGCGCCAAGCGACAATTTATTGCCGCCCATCGGCACCATCGACATCGACTCAGTACCCGCCGCGATCATCACATCAGCCTCACCAAGACGGATTTTGTCCGCCGCCAACGACACCGCATTAATCCCTGACGAGCAAAAACGATTAATCGTAATGCCGCCCACGGTATTAGGTAGACCCGCCAGCAACGAACCAATCCGCGCCACATTCATCCCTTGTTCGCCCTCAGGCATCGCGCAACCCGCGACTACATCCGACACCAAAGCTGGATCGAGCGATGGCACTTGCGCCATCGCGGCGCGAAGTACATGCGCCAATAAATCATCTGGCCGCACATTTTTTAACATGCCACGCGGCGCTTTGCCGACTGGCGTTCGCACTGCGGCGACGATATATGCTTCTTGAATCTGTTTGCTCATTTTGAGCTCCTGAAATTGGATAAACCCTGAGTAAAGATTGGCACTTGTGGGAGCGGGCTTGCCCGCGAGTGCACTACTTCGCGGGAAAGCCCGCTCCCACGAAAATCAAAACAGCTTTTCTTCACCAGTTAAGGATTTTTTGATCTCTAATTAGCATGGGTAGCGTCAATTTCTTAACGGTTTATTGAACTCAATCATGTGCATGATGCGCTCTTGAGTTTTGCCTTTCTTCAGTAAGCCCATAAACCGTTCACGCTCCAACTTAAGAATCCAATCTTCGTTCACCAACGTCCCCGCATCCACATCGCCACCACACACAATCTCGGCAATCTGCACGCCAATATGGAAGTCGTATTTGGAAATAAAGCCGCCTTCCAGCATATTGACCAGTTGCGCACGAATCGTTGCTGCGCCTGAACGTCCAGCCACAGCAAACGCCTTAGGCCGCACAGGAGCACGGTATCCGCTTGCCGCCATTGCTCGGACTTGAGCTTGCGCCACATACAGCAGCTCATTGGCATTCATTACGATCACATCAGACTCTTTTAGGTAGCCGATTTGCTGACCTTCTTCGGCACTGGTACCGACTTTGGCCGTCGCCATCGCTAAGTAATAGTCTTTAAGCACTTCCAAGATATTGCCGTTGCGAGCCAAACGGGAAGCTCGCAACGCGAACTCTTTACAACCGCCACCCGCAGGCAAGAGGCCAACACCCACCTCAACCAAACCGATGTAGGTTTCAACGTGCGCGACGACGCGAGCGCAATGCATTAGAAATTCACAACCACCGCCAAAGGCATAGCCCTGCGCCGCACCGACCACCGGTACTTTGGCGTATTTAATCGCTTGCGAAGTGTTTTGAAATTCCGCGACCATGTTTTCAATCGCGGCAAAGTCGCCGGTCATAAACGCGGGTCCCATGCTCATCAGATCAGCACCGACCGAGAACGGCGCAGTCGAGTGCCAAATCACCAAACCCGGATGGTATTGCTCTGCAATCTTGATGGATTCTTGGATACCAGCCAATACGTTAGCACCAACACAATGTGCTTTGGTTTTAAAGCTTAATACTGGTGAGGGGTTAGGCGTGAGGTGTGAGGCGGGAGGCATCCACATTCTGACACTATCGTTCTCATACAAAGTTTCGCCAAAATCAGGCTCGGCTTCTCCTAAGACCGTAGGTGGATAAGATTGGCGTTCGTACACAGGCAAGCTCGAGCGACCAACCAACTGTGCAGTCGCAGCACTAAACGAACCTTGCGACGTATGAACCCCATCGCGCGCCATGACCCAAGCAGGCAACGGCGTGTTAGAGAGTGTTTTACCTGCGGCGATATCTTCATGAATTGCCGTCGCAATGGCCTGCCATCCTGCAGCTTGCCACATCTCAAACGGACCTTGTTCCCAGCCGAAGCCCCAGCGAATCGCAAAATCGACATCCCGCGCATTGTCGGCAATGTGCTCGAGCTGTACTGCGATGTAATGCCAAACGTCACGTAGACAAGCCCAGATAAATTGCGCTTCAGGATGCTCAGACGCACGTAGCGCAGCGATTTTGGCGGCAGTATCTGGATTTTTTAACAAGGCTTTGACTTCATCCGAAGCTTTTTGACCGCCAGCAATATATTCACCACTAGCTGGATCGAGCATCAACACGTCTTTGCCGACTTTCTTAAAAATCCCTTGCCGTGTTTTTTGCCCCAAAGCACCGGCAGCGATCAAACGATTGAGCCATTCTGGCGTTTGAAATAAGCCATGCCACGGATCATCGCCGAGCGTATCCGTCATGGTTTTCACGACGTGCGCAAACGTATCTAAACCCACCACATCGGCGGTACGGAAAGTCGCTGATTTAGGACGACCCAGTTTTGGCCCCGTTAAATCGTCGACCACGTCAAAACGAACCCC
This sequence comes from uncultured Deefgea sp., assembly GCA_963511125.1. Lineage (GTDB taxonomy): Bacteria > Pseudomonadota > Gammaproteobacteria > Burkholderiales > Chitinibacteraceae > Deefgea. The sequence continues at coordinate 3,977 of CAUPHX010000136.1, forward strand.
AAAGGTTTCAGCGTGCTTAATGGTGGTCAGCATCGAAAATACGCCAATGCGGTTGGCAATAAAATTCGGAGTGTCTTTTGCGCGAACGACGCCTTTACCTAAACGAAGCGTTAAAAAGGTTTCGAGCGCATCAAGGGTATCAGGCTGGCAGCCTTTCGTTGCAATGAGCTCAACCAGATACATATATCGTGGTGGATTGAAAAAGTGAATCCCGCAGAAACGAGATTGCATTTGCGCTGGTACGCTGGCCGCCAACTTTTCAATCGATAAACCAGACGTATTACTGGCCAAGATCGTATGAGAAGCAAGGTGCGGCGCAATTTTCGCGTACAAATCAGCCTTCCAATCCAAGCGCTCAGCAATCGCCTCAATCACCAAATCGCAGTCGGCCAATAGCGCCAAATCAGTACCATAATTGGCTGGCGTAATGCCATCCACGCGGCCAACCGACATCAACGGTGCTGGCTTGAGTTTTTTTAAATTTTCTAAGGCTTTGAGTGCAATCGCATTCGGATTTCCATCTGCCGCAGGCAAATCAAACAACACCGTATCAATACCTGCATTCGATAAGTGCGCGGCAATTTGCGCCCCCATCACCCCTGCGCCCAACACCGCAACGCGGCGAATCGGGCTAGTTGCTGAAAAAGTCATAAATAATTCCTCAAGGCAATTAAGTGGCGCTCAGGCATACGCTTTCACCGCAATGCGCCACCTTACAAAGTCAAAAACGATAGTTGTATTGCATACCCAAAGTAATCGAATCGACGCTGTAGTTGCCGTTGATCGTACCCGCACCTGCCTCACTGGCATCTAGCGGCTTGCGATTGATCGTCGAATCCTCAAGCTGGACATAAATGGCAGCCAAATCAATCGAATTATTTTTATTGATGTTGTATCGAGCACCTACGGCATACCAGATACGGTCGCTATCGGGAATACTTGCGATACGTTCTGCCGCATTGCTTTCTGGGGATTGGTCAAAAGCTAAACCAGCTCGAAGCACCCATGAAGAATTAGGGGAATAGATGGCACCGACTGAATAACGGCTGGTATCTTTCCAATTGGTCACTGTCACAGAGTCAGCACGATTATTGGCCTGAATACGAATTTCATTGAATCGAGAATGCCCCGTCCAAGTGTAATCGGCCGTCATCGCCCACTGAGGGTTAAACTGGTGAAAGCCGTTCACGGAGAACGACTCAGGCGTTTCAACATTCAAGGTCGCCGATGTATTTTTTAGGCTTCGGCCAATCGCAGTCGCTTGCAATGCGGTTGGCACGGTAAATTTCAAATCCCCCTCAAGCGAATGTTTAATTTTCGAACGATAAGCAACACCGACTCGCGTAGCCTCACTGATATTAAATAAAGCGCCAAAATTGTAGCCAAAACCAATATCATCGCCTTCCACTTCAGACTTACCATCTAACGCAGGATTACCCGACAAGGCAAGGTTTGGAGTTGCAGACCCCAAATCCAAAGCTTTACTCAAAGTACCTTTGATCACTTGCGCGCTCACCCCTGCGCCCAAAGAAACGACTTCATTCACTTTGTAGGCAATCGACGGATTAAAATTCATCGTCTGAATTTGGCTTTCTAACGTTTGATAACGTCCGACCCAGCCCGGTTCATAATCGGTATGCGAGCCAAACGGCACAAACACGCCAAGCCCCACCGTGGTTGTATCATTGATTTGATGCGAAGCGTAAAAATGGGGCACAGCAGTTGTTGTACCAAAATTACCGCCATTACCACCGTTGATTGTTGCACCCTTTGCCGTTGTTGACTTGGTATTACTGTATTCACCGTTAGGCATAATGACATTCAGTACCCCAGAAACTTGCGTTCCTTCTAATCGAGTTAAACCGGCTGGATTGTAGAAAATGGTCGAAGCATCCATGACCTCGGCAGCCCCCGAATTAGCAACCCCCTGATTACTGGCGCTTTGTGTACCAAAATGATAGCCCGACGCCAAAACAGAGGCCGAACCCAGCATTAAACCACCAGCACCAATCACTTTTAACGAACGAACAAGCTGCTTCATCTTTGAATCTCCTAGGGGTACCGCATTGAGTGCAGTTAGCGCTGCGGCGAACATTTATTTTGGCTTACACAATCGACCGATGAATTGCTTCTGCATCGGCATTTTCTAAATTGGCATCAAAATCATCCACCATAATCACTTCACGCTTTAAGCGCCTGGCTCGTACAACCTCAGCATGTTCATCGGCGGTAATCAGCCCCAAAGACAGCGCTTCTTGAAGTCGTGCTTTGGCGGTAATTGATTTAAGTTGGCCTTCGCGCTGTGCGCGGCGCAATTTACTTTCGGTACCTTCCGTCGCAATCACCGCTTTAAGTGCATATTCCAGCACGCCAACTGAATCAGTTTCATCTTTGCTACGGTACATAAATTGCACCAAGCGATCCCGCGACGCCGATGGCTCCATTAAATTACGGGCAATCCGAGTACCTACGCGATCTGCTGGTTGTGCCAACGTCATGCCGCAAGGAAACACCACCCGACGCGCAAACCAAGCGATAAAACGATTTGGATGATTAGCTAAAAAGCCGTGCATCGCTTCTTGGCAGTCGTACAAGGCGGTCTCTACGGCCCAACGCACCAGTGGACGATCTTCTTTGGGCTGCCCATCGTCGTGGAATTTTTTCAACGCCGCCGTCGCAATGTACAAATTCGACAACATATCGCCCAAACGCGCAGAGAGCTTCTCTTTAAACTTCAAGCTCCCCCCCAAAGTCGCCATCCCCATGTCAGCTAAAAAAGCAAACGCCGAAGAGAAACGCACAATGTCACGATAGTTTTGTGCAGTTGGCCCAGAAACCGGTGCAGCCACAAAGCGCGAGCCAGTGACACCTAGCCAGATTGAGCGCACCATATTTGAAATTGCAAAGCCGATATGACCGATCACCGCATCATCAAACGCCACCACATCTTTATTCATCGCAGCTTTTAGTTCACGCAGCACGAACGGATGGCTACGAATTGCACCCTGACCAAAAATAATCATACTGCGCGTTAAAATATTAGCGCCCTCTACGGCAATCGCAACAGGTATCGCGTGGTAACCCAGAGCCAGATAGTTACGTGGACCAATACATACCGCTTTACCACCATGCACATCCATCGCATCATTAATGGTTTTGCGCATTTTTTCAGTATTGTGGTATTTCAAAATCCCAGAGATTACGGATGGTTTTTCGCCACTATCCAGCGCCGTTAGCGCCAGGCGCTGCGCGGCATCCATTTGATAGGTGTAGCCACCGATCCGGCCCAAGGCTTCATCAACCCCTTCGAAACGACCAATCGACAAGCCAAACTGGCTACGAATTCGAGCATAAGCACCCGTAGTGTAAGACGCCAACATCCCCGTCGCGACCGACATCGCTGGCAATGAAATACAGCGGCCAACAGACAGGCACTCGACCAACATTTTCCAACCTTTACCGACGAAATCTTGCCCGCCAATCACCCAATCCATCGGGATAAATACGTCCTTACCCCAGTTCGGGCCATTCTGGAATGCGCTAGTGCCAGGATAATGGCGACGACCAATGACCACCCCCTCATGCGCAGTTGGAATCAATGCGCAAGTGATACCAATATCTGCTTTATCACCCAGCAAATGCTCGGGGTCGTAAAGCTTAAAAGCCAAACCCAAAATCGTCGCAACAGGGCCTAGGGTGATATAGCGCTTTTCCCAAGTCAGGCGAATGCCAAGGACGTTGTCATGGAATACCCCCGTGCGTGGGTCGGTGTAGCTACCCCGTGTAACGATACCAAAGTCAGGAATCCCGCCCGCGTCCGAGCCAGCCTCAGGGCTAGTCAAAGCAAAACAAGGAATTTCTTCGCCAACCGCTAAACGAGGCAAGTAGTAGTTTTTTTGTTCGTCAGTGCCGTAGTGTTGCAATAACTCGCCTGGGCCGAGTGAATTTGGCACCATCACCGTCACGGCGGCCGAGCCTGAACGGGTCGCTATTTTGGTCACCACACGAGCATGCGCGTAATTGCTAAATTCCTTACCGCCGAATTCTTTTTTGATAATCAAACCTAAAAAGCCGTTTTTCTTGATGAAATCCCACGCTTCAGGCGACAAATCTTTGCGCTTTTGCGTAATCTCCCAATCATTGAGCATTTCACACAATTGTTCAGTGGGGCCACTCAAAAAGGCCTCTTCTTCGGCACTGAGCTTAGGTGCGGCATATTGATGCAATTTGTCAAAATCAGGCTTTCCCGAAAATAAATCTCTATCCCACCAAACCGTGCCTGCATCAACGGCCTCTTGCTCCGTTTGCGACATCGGCGGCGTGATTTTACGAAACACGCCAAACAGAGGTCCAGTTAAAATAGCACGACGTATTGGCTTGAAGTTCAGAATCAACAATACACCCAGCAATATACTTGCAAAAATTGGGCTAGCACCTTGCTCGATTACGGCATACGTAGCACCAATGAGCAACAATAATGAACTCCACCACAGTGGTGCGCGTGAATACGCCAACACGCCTAATAAAACCACAACAGCAATGATGCAAATTAAGATGGACATAGGAATCTCCGAGTGGTT
>CAUPHX010000137.1:0-8537 GCA_963511125.1 uncultured Deefgea sp.
ATAATGTTCAACAAATTTACATTACATTACCAATGACGGCACAGCCGCGAGTGATGGCTTTGCTCGATTATTTAAAAGACAGCACCGCTTCGATTTATTTTGTTCCCGATTTGTTTGTCTTTGATTTGATCAACGCCCGTTTTGATAATGTAGCCGGCGTGCCCGTTGTGGCGATTTGCGAAAGCCCATTTTTAGGTCTGAACGGCGTAGTTAAGCGCCTCAGTGATATTGTATTATCGCTCTGCATTTTGGCGCTGATTTGGCCGGTATTGTTGGCCGTCGCGATTGCCGTAAAGTTGACATCGGCAGGGCCAGTATTTTTTAAACAAAAACGCTATGGCGAAGATGGCCAAAGTGTCTTGGTGTACAAGTTCCGCTCGATGACCGTGATGGAGAATGGCGATAAAGTCGTGCAAGCGACTAAAAATGATGTTCGACTCACACCCATCGGTGGGTTTATTCGTAAAACCTCATTGGATGAATTGCCGCAATTCATCAATGTGTTGCAAGGTAAAATGAGTATTGTCGGCCCTCGGCCACATGCTAATGCGCATAATGAACAGTACCGTAAACTGATCAAAGGTTACATGATTCGCCATATGGTCAAACCAGGCATTACGGGTTGGGCACAAGTGAACGGATTTCGTGGCGAGACAGATACACTAGATAAGATGGAAGGTCGAATTGCCTACGATTTAGATTACCTAAGAAATTGGTCTGTTTGGCTTGATATAAAAATTATTTGGCGTACCGCTACGAGCATGTTCAGAGATAAAAACGCATTTTAAAACTATTTGAATATAAATTTTTAGGAATCCGATCATGAGTAAATTAACGCCTACCGTACTTGCACTTTCTGCCGTATTTTTACTCGCCGCATGCGGCGACAAAGAAGAAAAAAAATCACCAAGCCAAGTGCTGGCCAAAGTCAATGATGCGGAAATCACCGTGCATCAATTAAATTTTGTATTGGCGCAAACACCGAATGCAACTGCAGAACAAAAACAGCAAATTTTAGATCAACTGATTGATCAAGAATTACTAGTAGAAAAAGCCACCGAATTAAAACTAGATCGTGAGCCTAATATCGTTCAGGCAATCGAGGCATCAAAACGACAAATCTTGGCGCAAGCGGCAGCCGAACGAGTGATTGGCAAGCCTGTTGAGCCAAGTAAAGCGGCGGTTGATGAGTTTTACGCCAAAAATCCAGGTCTTTTTGCGGATAGGAAAACCTATGATTTTGTGATGTTTGCGTTGCCAAAAGCAAATTACAGCGATGCAATCGCCGCACAATTAGATACCGCAACCACAGCCATGCAAGTGAAAGCGGTATTAGATGCAGCCAAGATTCCATTTGAAACGAATGAGTCTAGCCGTGCCGCAGAGCAATTGCCGATGCCGATGTTGCCAAAATTTGCCGCCATGAATCAAGGCGACATCTTGGCGATGAATGAAGGCGACAAAATGGTGCTATTGCAACTCAAAGCCAGCCACGCCGCACCGGTTAGCCCGGCGGATGCAGAGCCAATGATCAAGCGTTATCTGAGTACCAATGACGCACAAGAAAATGCAAAGACCAAGCTAAAAGCACTTCAAACTGCGGCCAAAATTGAATATTTACAAAAATTTGCCTCAGCCCCGGCAGCTGTGCCTGCGGCGGCAAATGCAGCCAATGCATCAGCAACAGATGACAGCCTCAAGGCCGGATTAAAAGGATTGAAATAATGATCAAAAAATTGGGCATGCTGCTGTGCTTTAGCTTGCTCAGCCTGCTGGCCGCAGTCTCTTGGGCCAAACCGCTGGGTGAATATGTCTTGGGCGCGGGCGATGTGGTGAAAATCCAAGTCTACGACCATCCGGATTTAACCACTGAAGTGCAGCTTAATAATGAAGGCGGCTTGGCTTTTCCGCTCATTGGTGAAGTAAAACTGGAAGGTTTAGATTACACCCAAGCCGAAGCATTGATTGCCAAAAAATTAATACAAGGCAACTTCATTAAAAAGCCCAATGTGAATGTATTGATTGTGCAATACCGCAGCCAACGCGTAGCGGTATTGGGCGAAGTGAACAAGCCAGGCCGTTATGCGCTCGATAGCGCCACCAATATCATTGATTTGTTATCCATTGCGGGTGGTATCAGTGGGGCGGGTGGCGATACGATTGTGATTTTGCGTGACGAAGAGCGGATTGAATATCGCCTGAGCAAACTCACCCAATTATCCAATCCAGAAAAACGCCATATTCAAATCATGAATGGCGATACGGTGTATGTGCCTAGAGCGCAGCAATTTTATGTTTATGGCGAAGTCAATCGTCCTGGTGCTTTCCGGCTAGAGCCGAAAATGACCATGATGCAAGCGCTCTCGGTTGCCGGTGGCTTTAACCCACGCGCATCGCATCGCAGCATTGAAATTCACCGCGTTGCAGCAGACGGAAAAGTAGAAAAAATTGCAGCAAAACTCACCGACTTCATTCAGGAAAACGATACCGTTTTCGTTCAGGAAAGTTTGTTTTAATCGCGCCCTTATATTGCTGAGTAAATTCGATGACTTTTGAACAATTTTTAAACATCTTGCGCGCCAGAAAGTGGATAGCGATATCCGTCTTCATTACCGTTATGCTCACCACGCTGATTGTGACCTTGCTACTGCCTAAGCAATATACGGCAGAGGCAGCGTTGGCGATTGATGTCAAAGCCGCAGATCCTGTAACAGGCCAGCCAATTGCAGGGTATATGGCGCCAAGCTTTATGGCTACTCAAGTAGACATGATTACCAGCCAAAATACAGCGCTAAAGGTGGTAGATACTTTAGGCCTGACTCAGTTTCCAGAAGCGCAAGCGCAATTTCAAGAGGCCACCAAGGGCAAGGGTGATATCCGCAATTGGTTTGCCGAATCTTTGCTAAAAGGCTTGGATGTAAAACCGAGCCGCGAAAGTAATGTGATTAATTTGGAATACACCGCGACGGATCCAAAATTTGCCGCTGCACTCGCTAATAATTTTGCCCAAGCCTATATCCGCACCACGATTGATATTAAGACCGCTGCAGCCCAACAAAATAATGTGTTTTTTCAAGAGCAGCTCAAATCACTGCAAAGCAATTTAGAAAAAGCTCAAAACAAACTCTCTGAATATCAGCAACAGCACGGCATTGTTGGTTCGGATGAGCGATTGGACGTTGAAAACCAACGCCTGAATGAATTATCTAGCCAAGTGGTGGGGGCGCAATCGCAAACCTTTGATGCCCAATCGCGTGCTCGTGGTGGCAATGTTGCACCGGATGTATTAAACAACCCGCTAATTCAGCAACTAAAAGGTCAGTTGGCGGTTCAGGAAGCGAAATACAAACAGCTATCAGAAAAAAATGGCGCTAATCATCCGCACAATCAGCAAGCAATGGCAGAACTGAATGCCACGCGCAATCAGCTGAATGAATTGATGGGGCAATATGCAGGTGGTCTAAATAGCGCGGCAGGCAATTCAGCATCACGCCAAGCTGCATTAAATACCGCACTACAGGCCCAAAAAGAGAAAGTACTCGATTTGAAATCACAACGCGCCGACATCGATGTACTACTGCGCAATGTTGAAAATGCGAACCGTAGTTACGATCAAGCTCTGCAACGCTTTAGCCAAACCATGCTAGAAAGCCGCTCTGATCAAAGCAATATTTCAATTATTAAATCAGCACCAGAGCCAATTAAGCATTCTAGCCCCAAAAAATTGCTTAATATGATCTTGGCCATTTTTGTTGGCAGCTTGTTAGCGATTGGCTTTGCAATGCTCGCTGAATTAATTGACCGCCGAGTGCGCTCTAAAGATGATATTGAAAATATGCTGGGTTTATCCGTTTTGGCCGATTTGTTACCCCCTAAAGCCAAGCGCCGATTTGGTCGTAAAGTAGGAGCAGCAGCATGAATGCAATAACAGACCCTATCGTACAAGAAACTGCAAAAGGCAATATCGGCCAACAATTGCTCGATAACGGCAAAATCGATGCGCAACAAGCTGAAAAAGTACTTCGATTGCAAAAAGAAACTGGCATGCGCTTTGGCGAGGCCGCGATTAAGCTTGGCTTGATTACTGAAGACGACATCCAAGATGTGCTCGCACAGCAGTTTGAATACCCTTATCTGGTATCTGGCCATAGCGCTGTTAGTGCAAAGCTTGTGGCGGCATACTCACCGTTTGATTCCCGTGTGGAAGCATTGCGTAGCTTGCGCAGTCAAATATTATTACGCTGGGTTGAGGGCGGTAATAAATCTGTGGCATTGGCTTCGTATGATGCGGATCAAACCAGTGATTTATTAGCCGCCAATCTAGCGGTTGTATTTTCGCAATTAGGTGAGCGCACGCTATTAGTCGATGCCAATTTACGCCATGCCATCCAACACGAATTATTTGGCGTAGAAAATCGCAAAGGCCTGACTGATATATTGGCAGGCCGCAGTGGGCTAGAAGCAGTACAGCGCATTACGGATTTTAGAGATTTATCGCTATTAACGGCCGGTACAACAGCACCAAATCCGCAAGAATTACTATCGCGCGAGACATTCAGCAATATAGTGGCTGAATTAGCTCAAGCCTACGATGTGGTGATCTATAGCACCACGCCACTAGAAAATGCAGCAGATGCACAATTGGTCGCATCAAGAGTGAAAGGCACTATTTTAGTGGCCAGCCGCAATAAAACGCCAATCAAAGGGCTAGAAGCCGCTAAATCACAATTACAATCAGCCAATGCAACAATGCTCGGTTGTGTCTTATCGCAGGAAGAGTGATGATGGAACAGAAAAGTGTTGCAATCAAAAATGGCCAATTCGATTTGGCCGTTTTTTTAAAACAGAATATTCTAATATTGATTGGGGTTTTAGCGTTAGCAATTCCATCCATTATTACTTTGTCGCAAGGGATTTGGCAGAGCGATGAACAAGGTCACGGGCCTATTATTCTGGCTATTGTGGTTTGGTTGTTTTGGCAAATAAAAGATCAAATTGCTGCAGTAGATGAAAATTCAAAACCAATATTGGGTTTTGCTTTAGTGATTACATCATTGATGTTTTACATATTAGGCCGATCTCAAAGTATTTTGCTTTCAGAAATTGGCGCGTTTATACCGCTGGTATGTGGTTTGCTATTAATTAGCAAAGGCTGGCGAGCAGTATCAATCGCGTGGTTTGCGCTACTTTTTATGGTTTTTTTAATACCAATTCCTGGTTCAATCATAGATGCTTTAACTAGCTCTCTGAAAGGACAAGTATCCCACATTGCCGAAGTATTACTCTATGCCGCGGGCTATCCCGTAGCGCGCAGTGGTGTATTAATTACCGTAGGGCAATATCAATTATTAGTCGCCGATGCCTGCTCTGGTATGAATTCAATGTTTAGCTTATTGGCGGTTGGTTCTTTGTATGTATATATCACCAAGCACAGCAGCAAGATTCGCAATATTTTGCTAATTTTAGCAATTTTACCGATTGCCTTTGTTGCCAATATCATTCGCGTGATGACATTAATTTTGGTGACCTATCATTTTGGCGATGCCGCAGGGCAGGGTTTTATTCATGATTTTGCAGGTATGGCATTATTTGCGATTGCCTTAGTTGGCATGTTTGTATTGGATATGGTGCTCGGTTTGTTTTTACGTGATAAGGCGGTGAAATAATGCAGGCCATTCGACCGATTCAAATCATCTTAATGATTTTAATGCTCGTAGCAGCAGCTGGTGCTTACTATTTAACGCCAACGATTAAAATGGCAGAACAGCGAAAAGTTAATTTAGAACAAATGATTCCACAGCAATTTGGTGATTGGAAAATGTTGCCTAATCAAATTGTCATTGAATTACCACCAGAACTAGCAGCTAATCTATCGCGTATTTATACTGAAACGCTATCTAGAACTTATGTTAACTCCAAAGGGCAACAAGTGATGTTATCGATTGCCTATGGTGCAGATCAAAGTGATGGAATGGGGGTTCACCGTCCTGAGGTTTGTTATCCGGCACAAGGCTTTAATGTGCTGAGTAGGGTAGAAGAACCTCAGTCCGAAAATAATAAATCTCAAGTTAAATTGCTTACAAAACTTGGTGAGCGTATCGAGCCAATTACTTATTGGATGATAATTGCAGATCAGCGGGTAATCACAAATCGTCAACATAAGCTTGTTCAATTAAAACAAGGTCTTAAGGGACAGATCTCCGATGGACTGATTTTCCGAGTTTCTAGTTTGGGGGCAAATAAAGCCAATGAATGGAAATTGCAGGCTGAATTTATTGATGAATTGCAATTGGCGGTTCCAACTAAATTAAAGGGTCTATTCTTTGGACAATAAAATTTACGCTATTTATGCCTGTTCTTTATTTGGACTGCTCACAGCAATACTGTTTGGTGGTTTAATTGGTACTGGAAATGGTCTTAGTACTATCATTCTGGTAACGATAGGATTGTGCTTTATCGCGCTTTTTGTTTTTTCAGAGAAAATTCAGCATGAAGTATCGCAGGCTCTATTTATTGCTTATGTTGCACTATTTGTACCATTAATACATTTTTTGGTGGCGGCAATTTTTGGCGTGGCTTTAGGCTACTTTCTTGAGTTTTTCATTTTTATTATTGTTCCGCTGTTTTTAATTTTACGCGCAAGATATTTTGAGATGCCCGCTGGGCTTCTATTTGTTTTAATTTGCCTTCTTGGTTCGGTGTTTTTCGCCGTAATCAGTACTTTGTTAGGGCGCTCGCAGCAGCTCGCTGCTGCCTGGCAGTTTATTTATAATTGGAAGTGGTTTTTAATGTTGTTGGCAGGTGCTCTTTGCTCTGCACCTAATCATTTACCTAAGATGGTCAGAATATTTACTGTCTTGTTTTTAATGGTTTGTTTGCCTGTATTGATTATAGAAATCGCTTTTCCTGCTCAGTTTATGGCTCTGTTCTCTTCTGGTGAGTCTATTTCTGCAAATACGTTGTTATTTGGTATTGTGAAAAAATGTAGGAGTATTTTTCCTCACTCAGGATATCTTGTTGTTTATTCGGGTGTTTTATTTACATGGTCTTTGGTCTCATTTTTAATTAAGAAAAATAAATTTGATCTGATTTGTGGTGCTGTTTTATTTGTAATGATGCTATTGGCAGGGCAGCGACAGGAGTTTATTTCTATTGTTTTAGCCTTGAGTACTGCTTATTTATTAAGGCGTTTTGGTTTTAAATTGTCGGTTTTAAGTGCAATTCCTATTTTAAGTGGATTGTTGATTTTAGTCGCTGTAGGGTGGGGGCCATTCGCAGGTGTATTTGATCAATGGGGTTTGGGCTATTCTATGGCGGTTCTTTCTGAACGTGCAGAATTGACCAAGGGAGGTATTGCAATTGCTAATGATTATTTCCCACTGGGTGCAGGTTTAGGAACTTATGGTGGGCCTGGGGCACAGAAATTTGATCAAACCCTTTTTGAAGATTATGGATTCATGCAGTTTTGGTGGTTTAGAAAAGGGATGTTTTTGGTCGACACATATTGGCCAAATATTTTTGCAGAAGGTGGATATTTTTCAGCACTGTTTTTGTTGTTGTCATTTTTTATAATTTTAATTATTTTGGCTAAAAAAGTAGAAGCAGTAAAGCTGGAAAGTTGTTTAATTCCATGTGTCGCTTTCGTTGGTTTTGTTTTGCTTTTATTAAATACTACGAGTTCACCGTTGATTACTGACCCACGCGGTAGTATATTTATTTGGTATTTGGTAGGCCTTGCCTTAAGTCTAAAGGTAAATTTGAAGGGTAAACATGAAAGTAGTTTTTAGTGCACTGTTTTTTTTGCTTGGCCTAAGCGCTTGCGTCCAAGCATTGCCACAACCCGATGTTGCTAAATATAAGACATTTGTGGCGTTCCCTCCTTATAAGGTTAAAACTGCAAATGGTGAGCAACGGGTACAACTTGGTATGTATGGGACAAAAACAGATAAGCCGAGAGTGTTTGACTTTGTTGCGTCTTTAATTAATCCAGTCACCGCGACAATGAATGCGATGACTTGGCAATTGCCTGCGAATACAGATATTGGATTTTTGAATGTTTCAGATTTAAACTTAGTTCCAAATTATGTTAAAGGTGCTCCGGATCGTTTGACGCTAGATCAGGGTATTTTGAGGATGTCATATTTAGCGAATGATGCGCCGAGTGATGAAAAAATTCGAGTGATAGTCAATACTTGGCCTATTTCGAATGATAAAGAATTTTTAATTGATCTTTCTTTTCGCCTTGGCGCAGTTGATAACTTTGGCAATTTTTTGAGCAATAGTTTTTGGATTGCACCATACGGGCAAAGTGCCGTTTTGCTGTGGCAAATGAAAGCAGAGCCATCTAGACCATCAATGTCTATGGTTTATGATGTAGACCCTTTGAGGCCAGGTAAATTCAAATTAGACTTCAATCAACGCGTTAAGGATTCTTATGATCCACACTGGATAACCTCTATTGGCGGTCTAGAGTACGGTCAATTTGTTGATGTGATGATGCGTTTAAATTTAACGGATGATCCAGCAGGCCAAGGTTA
>CAUPHX010000138.1:0-8534 GCA_963511125.1 uncultured Deefgea sp.
AAGAGAAGAAAGTCGACGTGGCCAATCCCGTCCTTTCGGTGAGTTTGATTAAACCCAAGTCCATTGAATGGGCGCAAACCGTTGCCGCCAATGGCAATGTGGTGGCGTGGCAAGAGTCGTTGATTGGTATTGAGCTGGGCGGTGTGAGTTTGGTCGAGCTGAATGCCCAAGTGGGGGACGTGGTGAAAAAAGGCCAACTCTTGGCGCGTTTCAATGATGAAACCGTACAGGCTGAAGTGGCGCAAGCCAAAGCGGCGCTGGCGGAAACCGAAGCGGGCTTGAGCGAGGCCAAGCAAAACGCCGATCGTGTGCGTCAATTGGGCAACTCTGGTGCGATGTCTGAGCAGCAAATGACCGAAGCGTATACCAGAGAACTCACGGCTAAAGCGCGGGTGCAATCGGCAAAAGCGCAGCTCAGCAGCGCGCAAGTTCGCCTTGGGCAAACTCGCATTGTCGCGCCCGATGGCGGCATTATTTCTGCACGCAGCGCATCGCTCGGCGCCGTGAGTCAGCCGGGGCAAGAGTTGTTCCGCTTGGTTCGGCAAGGCCGTTTGGAATGGCAGGCCGAAGTGACTGCCGCTGAAAGTGGCCGTATCAAAGAGGGCCAAACCGTGACCTTGGCGCTGCCGACGGGCAAAGTCCTGCAAGGCTCGGTGCGCAAGGTCGCACCGACAGCGGATATGAAAACTCGCAATGTCTTGGTCTATGTCGACCTCAAAAATAGCGACGCAGGATTGAGTGAAGCTAAACCAGGCATGTTCGCCAAGGGCAGTATTGCGGTGGGCCAAGGCAAATCCCTCGCCTTGCCGGGCAGCGCGGTGATATTACGTGACGGGTTTGCCAATGTGTTCGTACTGCAAGCAGGCAATAAAGTGAAGCAAGTTCGGGTGAAGTTGGGGCGACAAGCTGAAGGCATGATGGAAGTCGCAGGCATTGGCGCAGATCAGCAAATCGTGGCCAGTGGTGGTGGTTTCCTCGCTGATGGTGACGTGGTACGCGTTGTTACTAAATGATGGGTATCTGGTTCTAGGTATTATTTATTAATGCCTAGATTGATATACCTATTGATTCATCTGTAAAGGGCTCAAAATGAATTTCTCTGCTTGGTCGATTAAGAATCCGATTCCGGCCATTATGTTGTTTGTGCTTTTATCCTTGGGCGGCGTGATGTCGTTTACCAAGATGAAAGTGCAAGACTTCCCCGATATCGAGTTGCCAATGGTGACGGTGACCGCGGTACTCGATGGCGCAGCGCCTGCGCAGCTTGAACCCGAAGTGGCGCGAAAACTAGAAAACTCGGTATCGGCTTTGCAAGGCGTGAAGCACGTTTACAGCAATATCAGTGACGGCGTCGTCAGCATGACGGTCGAATTCGAGCTGGAAAAACCGATCAATGATGCGGTCGACGATGTGCGTAATGCCGTCTCGAATGTGCGTAGCGAATTGCCGTCCGATTTGAAAGATCCAGTGATTGGTAAGGTCGAGTTTTCTGGCGTGCCATTTCTGGTTTACACGGTCGCAGACAAACAGCTTGATGAAGAGCAACTGTCATGGCTGGTTGATAATCAAATCACCCGTGTGATTCGGGCGATTCCAGGCGTGGGTCAAGTTTCCCGCGTGGGCGGGGTGACGCGGCAGGTGCGGATTGAGTTGGATCCTGAGCGCATGGCGGCATTGGGCGTGAGTAGCAGCGAAATTTCGCGGCAACTGGCCCTCACGCAACGCGACGCTTCGGGTGGTCGCGTTGATTTGGGCGGGGCCGAACAAGCGTTGCGCACCATTGCTACGGTGCAATCCACGGCGGAGTTAGCTAAAACTGAGTTGGCTTTGCCAGATGGTCGGCGAATTCGCTTGGATCAAATCGCTACGATTGAAGACACCATTGCCGAGCGTCGCTCGATTGCTCAGCTCGATGGCAAACCGGTAGTCGGCTTTGAAATTACCCGTTCGCGCGGCGCGAGTGAAACCGAGGTTGCGGCTGCGGTAGGCAAAGCGTTAGCGAAAATCAAATTGGAGCATCCAGCGCTCGAATTGACCACGGCTTACGATATGGCCGCGCCGGTGCAAGAAGAGTTCGATGGTTCGATGATGTTGCTGTATGAAGGCGCACTGCTGGCGGTGGTGGTGGTGTGGTTCTTCTTGCGTGATATGCGGGCGACCTTGGTGTCGGCTGCGGCCTTACCATTGTCGATCCTGCCGACCTTTATTGGGATGTATTTGTTTGGCTTCACGCTTAATACGGTGACTCTATTATCGCTGGCCTTGGTGGTGGGGATTCTGGTCGACGATGCGATTGTCGAGATCGAAAACATCGTCCGGCATTTACGAATGGGTAAAACGCCGTATCAGGCGGCGATGGAAGCCGCTGACGAGATTGGCTTGGCGGTGATTGCAACGACGTTTGCGTTGGTGGCGGTGTTTTTGCCAACCGCATTTATGAGCGGGATTCCGGGTAAGTTTTTCCATCCCTTCGGTTGGACTGCCGCGATGGCGGTGATGGCGTCTTTGGTCGTGGCGCGTTTGCTCACGCCAATGATGGCTGCGTATTTACTCAAACCGATTGTCGGTGAAGAAAAAGAAGGCAAACTCAAAGCGAAGTATTTGCTGTGCGCTGCATGGTGCTTGAATCACCGTAAAACAACCGCCGTGTTGTCGCTGATCTTTTTTGTCGGATCATTGGCGCTCGTTCCCTTGCTACCTAAAGGCTTTGTGCCTGCGGATGATCGATCGCAAACCTTAGTCAAAATCGAATTGCCACCGGGCGCGACCTTACAAGAAACCTTTGCTGCGGCAGATCAAGCGCGACATATTCTGGCCAAGAACGCCTATATCACGCACATTTACACCGCAGTGGGCGATGGTAAAGCAGGCTCTGATGCATTTGATGGCGGCAGTAGTGGCGTGAATAAAGCCAATCTAACGCTAACGCTCGCACCGCGCCTTGAACGTAGTCAGAAAAAAACCGAGATTGAAAAAGAGTTGCGAACTGCTTTGCAAGCGATTCCTGGCGCGCGGGTGACCGTGGGCTTGGGGCAAAATGGTGAAAAGTTGCAAATGATTGTCAAATCGGACAATCCCGATTCGCTAATGGTCGCCGCGAACGCGATTGAACAAGATTTGCGTACTTTGCAAGGCGTCGGCGCCATTACATCAAGTGCCAGCTTGGTGCGGCCTGAATTGATTATTCGCCCAAATATGAGCCTAGCGGCCGATATGGGCGTAACGGCGGTAGCGATTGCCGAGACCATTCGGATTGCAACCGTGGGTGACTTTGATACAGCCTTGGCCAAGCTCAATCTACCCGAACGCCAAGTACCAATTGTGGTGCGCTTGCCCGATTCGTTCCGTACTGATTTAGAGCAGATTAAGCGTTTACGGGTGCCTTCTAGCCAAGGCGAGGTGATGCTGGGGCAAGTGGCGGATATTGAAATCTCAAGTGGCCCGAGCCTGATTAGTCGATACGATAGAGCGCGAAATGTGATTTTTGATGTTGAGCTCAATGGGCGACCTTTGGGCGAGGTCAGCGTGGAAGCGGATCAATTGCCGGCACTCAAAAATCTACCTTCTGGCGTCACTCGCGCTGAGTTCGGTGATGCTGAAGAGATGAATAAACTGTTTGCGAGTTTTGGCTTGGCGATGTTGACTGGCGTGCTGTGTATTTATATGGTGCTGGTGCTGCTATTCCGCCAATTCATGCAACCCGTGACGATTTTGTTTGCCTTGCTGCTGTCATTCCCGGGCGCGTTCTTGGCTTTGTTTATCGCGCAAAGCTCGTTCTCGATGCCGTCCTTAATTGGTTTGGTGATGTTGATGGGGATTGCGGCGAAAAACTCGATTTTGCTGGTCGAATACGCGATTGTTGCGCGTCGTGATGGGATGAGTCGTTATGACGCGCTGATGGACGCCGGCCGCAAACGGGCACGACCGATTGTGATGACAACGATTGCCATGGGCGCAGGGATGTTGCCGATTGCTTTGGGTTGGGGCGTCGATGCCAGCTTCCGTGCACCGATGGCGATTGCTGTGATCGGCGGCTTGATTACATCGACTTTCCTCAGTTTGCTAGTCATCCCTGTGGTGTTTACCTTTGTTGATGATTTAGTGCAGTGGGTGATGAGCTTGGGTAAGAAAAAGCCAGCTTAATTAGTAGGTATTCTTCGCAGTAATAAGTAAAGCGCTGACTCTGGCTGAATACCCAGATTCAGCGTTTTTTTCACATTTGCGGTGATATTTCGCAAAAGGTGAGCCGCGGTTTAGTTTGCCGAGTATAAAAAATGGGCTAGTTCTGCGAAAAACAGAACTAGCCCATAGTGCATCACCCTAAAAAAGGGCAGCCAAAGTGCTTATTTAGTCAGTTCAAGCAATTTCACAAAAGCTTCGTCAAATTGTTTCAAACCTTCTTGCTGCAATTGTTCACCAGCCAAGTTGTAGTTAATACCCAAGTTGCGCACGGCAACCAAGGTCGCTACTGCATCTTGCGCGCCAGTTTCTAGTGTTGCAGCTGCTTTACCGTGATCACGGAATAGCGCTAGCGTTGCATCAGGAACAGTATTTACCGTTTCTGGTCCGATCAAATCTTCAACGTACATTACATCGTTGTAGGCTTTGTTTTTGGTACCGGTAGAAGCCCACAATAGGCGTTGTGGATGTGCGCCGAGTGCTTTCAATGCCGCAAAGCGAGTGCCGTGGAACAGAGTTTTGTAATGTTGTTGGTAAGCCACTTTCACGAATGACAGCGCTACTTTGCCGCGCAATGCGAGTGCTTCTGGTGTGCCAATTGCTTCCAATTGTGGGTCGATCAAGCTATCCACGCGTGACAAGAATACCGATGCCACTGCGTGTACGCGATCCACTGGCAAGCCAGCTGCTGCGCGTGCTTCAAGACCGCGGATGTAGGCAGTCAAGATGTTATCGACGTGCGTCAAGTTGAACATCAAGGTCACGTTCACGTTGATGCCTGAAGTGATCAATTCTTCGAATGCAATCACGCCAGCTGGTGTTGCTGGCACTTTGATCATTACGTTCGGACGGTTGATTTCAGCCCATAGACGTTTAGCGTTATCGATGGTGCCTTGCGCGTCGTTGGCGAGTGTTGGAGAGACTTCCAAGCTCACGTAGCCGTCAACACCGTTGGTTTCATCGTAGATAGAGCGAGTCAAGTCGCAAGTCGCTTGAATGTCCGGCACAACCAAGGCTTCGTAGCGTTGCTCTGCAGTCAAGTCTTGTTTTTTCAGTTCTGCCAAGTCGCCAGTGTAAAGCGGGTCAGAAGAGATTGATTTGTAGAAAATCGCTGGATTTGAAGTCACGCCAGCAATGGCGTCTTCTTTTAGGATTTTTGCCAACTCACCTGAAGCGATGAGACCGCGCGAAAGATTGTCCAACCAGATGCTTTGACCGAAAGGTTTAATTGCCGCAATTTTGCTCATAGTTTCATACGCCTGTGTGAGTGGGTAATAAATGATCTTGGGGCATTATGGATCAACATCAAGGGTGCAGGTTTGTGTTTGCACAAACTGTCGTGATTTCTGCGCCTCGTTTGCGTTCAGTATGATGGCATAAAAAAACACGAAGGCGATTGCGATTCGTGTTTTTGATTGAGTTTGGATTCGTACTTATTCCAAAATCCGTGGCGCAGGGAATTTAACCGAAAACTCGGTGCCTTCGCCGAGGTGCGATTCCACCGCCATGGTGGCTTGGTGGCGATGCAGAATGTGTTTCACAATGGCCAAGCCTAATCCCGTCCCGCCGGTGTTGCGCGAACGACCTCGGTCCACGCGGTAGAAGCGCTCGGTCAACCGTGGTATATGCTCGGGTGCAATGCCGATGCCAGGGTCTTTAACGATACAGCAGGCTTCATCGCCGCGCATTTGCCAAGCCAAGCTAATACTGCCGCCTGCTGGGGTGTAGCGCACTGCATTGGAAACCAAATTACCCAGTGCCGAGTGCAGCTCGTCGTGATTGCCGATCAGACGCTGGCGCTCAATCGCGGTGATGCTGATGGTATGTCGACCTTGTGATAGACCTTCGGCTTCAATGCGCAGCAATTGCATTAATTGTGGAATATCGACTTCTTCCTCTTTGAGCTGTTGGCCGTTTTCCAGTCGCGACAAGGCCAGTAAATCCTCAACGAGGCGCTGCATACGCTGCGTTTGCTCATACATCAGCTGCATATGCTGTTCGCGGGTTTTTTGGTCGATGCTTGGCATATCAATCATCGTTTCAATAAAGCCACCCACCACGGTCAATGGCGTACGCAGCTCGTGCGAAACATTGGCGACAAAATCCCGATGAACAGTCTGCACGCGGTCGAGCTGCGTAATATCGCGGCTCAGTAATAATTTTCGCGTTGAATCAAACGGCACCATTTGCACCGACAGCACTTGTTCTTGCGGGCGCACGGTTCGCAAAGTGACAGGGTGGCTAAAGTCTTGCTCTTTTAGATATTCGCGTAATGACGGGTGGCGCAATAGGTTGGTCAGTTGTTGGCCCGAATCCTTTTTACGATTGAGACCCAAATGAATTTGGCTGGCCGGATTGCACCATTCAATGCGATCAAATTCATCCAGAATGACGACCCCATCGGGCAAGGCTTCGGCTGCCGACAAAAACCGGTCTAGCGTATTGGCAAGGCGATCTTTGGATTTTTGCTGAGTGCGAACCTGTTCGTAAAGCTGGTCAAAAACATCTTGCCAGAGCATAAAACTGCTGGGTACGGTGTCGATGTTTGGTTTTTTAAGCCACGCATTCAGTTTATTCAGGTTGATTAAGTGATAAACCGTGGCGGCACCGACCATGACAAGGGCAAAAATTAGTCCATCGTAGCTATTATCAATCGCGCCGATAAACAGTGCGATGATAGCAATCGTGGAATAAAACAGAATCGAGCGTAGCCAAAACATGGAACGGCCTTTGGTGAAGCGAAAAGAAACCCTGCTTTGAATTGAGCGTCAATCTCATTGCACAGCAGGGGTGTGTTGCAAGCTAACTTATTAATTTACAGACAAACGGTATCCAGAGCCACGGATCGTTTGAATTAAATGATCGTGGCCAGTGCCTTCTAGTGATGAGCGCAGGCGGCGGATGTGTACGTCAACGGTACGCTCTTCAACAAATACATGATCACCCCAAACTTGATCGAGCAGGTGAGTACGCGAATGAACACGTTCAGGATGCGTCATAAAGAAATGCAGCAAGCGGAACTCAGTCGGGCCTAAATCCAGTGGTGCCGAATTGCCAAATACGCGGTGCGTAATCGGATCAAGGCGCAAACCTTTGATTTCGACGGGGTCATCAGTCACTTGGGGCGCGCGGCGGCGTAGAACGGCTTTGATCCTTGCTTGTAATTCACGGGGGCTAAATGGTTTGGTGATGTAATCATCCGCACCGGTCTCTAAACCCATTATTTTATCTTGTTCATCAGAGCGCGCAGTGAGCATGATCAATGGAATCGCACGAGTACGCTCATCGGCGCGAAGTTTCTTAGCAAACTCGATGCCGGTCATGCCTGGCAGCATCCAGTCGAGCAAGATTAAATCTGGCAAGGCGTTACGCACAATATTGGCGCCCGCTTCGGCTGAATCGGCACGAATAATGTGATGACCCGCTTGGGAAAGGTTAAAAGCGATCAGCTCTTGGATTGCTGGTTCGTCTTCAACCAATAGTATTGTGGCGGCCATGGAGTGCTCCTCGCGGAAAAAGTTCAATTTATTTATTGCGAGAATAAGTCTTTAATGTGAAAGTAGTATTACAAGTCTACAGTGTCCAGAGATATATTTTCAATTACTGTAAAGATACAGCCGTATTAATCAATACATCACGCTCGCTTTTCGCCGCTTTAAAACAGGCAAACACCTCCCCGAAACTACGAAGCCATCCCAAAGCAGGGTATTATGTGGGTTCTTTGATGATTTCCCTCTCCTCTTGCCCTCTCCCAGTGGGCGAGGGGGATTTTTAGCGCCTGTGGCGCGGTTTTTTTTAATGAGCGCACCATGGCCGGTTTATTGCCCACCACCCCGCAGCCGACAGAAATCAAGCTGCATCAAAAGTCTAAAATTTTAGAAATAGCCTTCGCCGATGGTGCGCAGTTTAAGCTGCCCTGCGAGTTTTTGCGCGTCTCCAGTCCGTCAGCCGAAGTGCGTGGGCATGGTGTGGGGAATGAAACGCTGCAAGTGGGCAAAGCCAACGTTAATATTCTGGCGGTTGAGCCAGTAGGAAATTATGCGGTTAAGCTAGTATTTGATGATGGCCATGATTCAGGCTTGTTTTCATGGGAATACCTCTATGAATTGGGCCGAGATCACGATGTATTGTGGGCCAAATATTTAGCGCAGATTGCCGCTGCTGGCGCATCGCGTGAAGCGAAGTGATTTAGGTGCTATTCAAATTTGATGTAGGTAAAAAAGTTCATCATTTGACTTGAAGCATTACCTTTCTTATTTACCATGGTCGCGCTAATGCCGCGCGGCACTTACTTTCTTTGCTTCGCCAAAGAAAGTAAGCAAAGAAAGGCGACCCGAGGCGCACATCGGTCCCCG
>CAUPHX010000139.1:0-8319 GCA_963511125.1 uncultured Deefgea sp.
AATTTCTACAACCTCCTCATTCAGAGGCAACATTAATTTCTTTGCCTCAGCAGGCTTAATTACTCTCACCTCAACATTCGGCGCCACCAAACCATGCCACGCCCAAGGGAAACCATTCATCATTTCAAGCAATTGCTTGATCATCTGCTCGACTGATTCCTCAGAACATTCCAAAATCAGCAGATAAGCTAAATTGGGTAATTTAGTCCAAGTCGAACTTCCCACACAAAATTCGCGTAAAAGTGCACTCACCTTTTGCAGAAACTGTCCCTGCACTGCTGATACGCCAGAGAATTGCAAATGATAAAGCTGCACTTCATCACTGCTTGCAGTAGTGCACCGATACTGAAATTGCTGGTAGCGTACCCTAGATTCTCCGGGAGAAATTAAGTCCAACATTTGCTCAAAATCGTGCCTAGTTTTAGTGATTTTTTTTCTTGACCGATCTAATCTCGATAAATTGAGACCTTTTCCTTTTACATCACTCAATATATCATTTGAAAAAATCACATCAGAGTAATGCTTGTATTTTTTTATTTCCGACAATGCTTTTTCAAAATCACCATTTTCCTTATACGACTTGGCCTGCAAAAGTGCGATTGTTCTATTTAAATGGCCATTATTAAAATAATTAACACCTTCTTCAGCAGCTAACAAACAAGCAGACCCTTCAGCATACCGACGCTGATCAATTAAAAATCCTCCATAGCTTACCAGGGTAATTGCTTTGGCCCACAAGGCTCGATTAAAATTGGCTAAAGCAAGCATCGACTCGAAATATAACTCTGCTAATTCATTTTGACCTAATGCTGCATATGAAATTGCTATTGTTTTACCTACCTCAACCACCCACGTTATATCACCGTGCAGCAAAGCGCTCATTTCTATCTGGCGCAATAAATACAGCGCATTATTGTATTCACCCGCATCATTTAATATTCCGGCTAGAAAAATCCCGCTTTTAGTAATTTGTTTATGATCATTCAATAAAACGGCCAAACGATACCCAATCATTAAAATTTCTCTTGCTGCATCAAATTGCCCAGCAAAAAAATAAATTTGGCTAATATTGACGTAGGCTTCAATCGCAATACTAATTTGCGAATACTCTAATGCGAGTTCAACTGAATAAGTAAAATCCTCCACTGAAACGACATGCCTTTTCAGGTTTAAATTACACAAACCACGCCATAAATAGGCCTCTGCTTTCAACTCAAACAGGGCCGATTCACGAATTTTTTTCAGTGTTTGGGAGATAGAATAAAACGCGGAGTGATACTGCCCTTTACCCCACAGCATTTTGCTATGAATGAGCAATATGCGTGCCATTGTGGCACTAGAAACTTTCAACTGCTTACATCGCGCTAAAACAAGACTGCTTGCAGTAAAAGCTTGGTCAATATCGAGTAAAAAAAGTCCCTCAAGCCGCTGAAAAATAGCGGGCAGTTGTTCTGCATTGACCGTAGAAAATTCCTGCAACGTCGCCTCCATATTGCAGATGCATTAAGATTTTTAATGCTTTAGATTAGATGCTCAATGGAGAAAAAGCGAGAAAAGCGGCAGTTTAAAAACGTGTATGCTGATTAGTCTGTCAGCAAATTTCCACAAAGAAAATACACGTAGGTATACAAACAAAGCCATTAATTTTAATGAGTTTCAACAAGATACCCCTAAGAATAAATTGCTATTGTTTCAGCAAGTAAGTCTGCTCGTATCGGTTTAGTTAGAAAGCAATCCATTCCAGCAGTCATACAAGCTTCACGATCTCGATCAAGCGCGTTCGCCGTTAAGGCAATAATGGGTAAGCGTGCCATACCATGCTGTGATTCAAGCAGACGTATCTTTTCAGTCGCGAGCAAACCATCCATGATTGGCATTTGCATATCCATCAATACCAAATCAAATCGGTGTTGCTGATACATCGTAAAAGCCAGCTCACCGTTCTCAGCACACATGACCTGATGCCCCATTTTCTCGAGCAACCGTAAAGCAACCAGTCGATTGATGGGGTTATCTTCTGCTAACAAAATGTGCAGTGGCCGTGACGAAAAAGACTCTGCTAGTTCTTCTGGATGAAAAATATATGAATTATTCAGTAGTAATTCAAATGAAAAAATACTTCCACCAGCAGGATTGGCAGCAACAACAATCGTACCGCCTAGGGCGTTAGCGAGATGCTGAGAGATCGTTAAACCCAATCCGGTACCACCATATTTTCGAGTCGATGAGCCATCAACCTGGATGAAAGCGTCGAAAACATGTGCCATACGATCAGCATCAATTCCAATCCCAGTATCAATAATCGAAAACCCAATACGCCAACCTAGCCCCTCTTGCACAGTACTTATTTTGAGTGTGACCCCACCTTGATGCGTGAACTTCACTGCATTGCCGATTAGATTGACTAAAATTTGCTGCAATCTGAGCGGGTCACTTTCTACTGCACCCGGAACTTGCCCCTCCCATACTAAATTCAAGTACAGCGTTTTACTTTGCGCGGTAACTTGAAACATACGCACAATACCGTTCAATAGATTTTTTAAATCAAATGCTTGTATTGCAAGATGCAAATAGCCCGCTTCAATTTTTGATACATCCAGCACGTCATTAACGAGGGACAATAATAAATCAGAAGAAGATTGAATGATTTCAACTTCTTCTCTTTGTTGCTGGCTTAACTCCCCCTGCGCTAATAAATTAGCCATGCCTACAATGCCATTCATTGGGGTTCGAATTTCATGACTCACATTGGCGATAAACTCTGTTTTTGCTTGGCTAGCAGCTTCAGCGGTATTACGCAAAGTCAGTAATTGCTCGACCAAATTACTTTGTTTTTGCTCCAACAACACACTGTCCACTAAAGCAGCATTAAATAATTTACTGCTCTTTAACATGACCCCCAGATAAATAATGCTCAGTAGCGCAAGGAAAACATCCACTCGACTCTGACCCACACAGGCGGCGATAAAAATAGGCATTAGCATTAACATCGCAAAAATTCGCATGGCAGATAGCATCGCGCCCAATACGGGAACTGCGCCAGCCACCATGCCCGCCAACACAAAAGCAGTAAGTAACTTTAAAGACTCAGGAGATGTAATCATTAAGAAAATGCCGCCAATCCCCCACACCGTACCTGTGAGGCCGACGCCAAAATTAACTCGATCACGCCACAAAGCATCCGTTTTATTATGACTGTTTAGATAGGCGCGGGCGCACCAGAGTCGATACACCGCAACACCACAGGCAACCGCCCACCACAACAATAAGGTGGCTAAATCATGGTCACCACTGTGGGCCACCACTAAGATGGTCGCAGTAATTAAGCAAATGAACTGACCGGCTGCCGAATTGCGATAAACGAGTTCAGTGGTACGACGCAGTACAAGGGGATCGGAAGAATTCATATTGCACAAAACAGTAATTGATTTGGCAATATAGATTGCATTAGCCGAAATTGACTAGAAATTATTGGCCATTTGGCAAAATCGCAACTTCATCTTTATTGTCGGCCAGGATATTTAACGTAACTCGCCGATTTTTAGCGCGGCCTTGAACTTGATCATTGGTGTCCATAGGGCGAAACTCGCCAAACCCAATGGCCGCCATACGCTGTGGAGCAACTCCTGCTTGTTCAAATAAGCGCACGACACTGGCGGCCCTGGCGGCAGAAAGCTCCCAATTACTAGGAAATTGTCCTGCACGAATCGGTTGATTGTCAGTGTGGCCTTCCACTTGAATGAGGTTATCGCTGTTTTGTACCAAACTGGCAATCGCCAGTAGAGCCTCTTGCGAGCTAGCCTGTAGATCCGCCCTAGCGGTGTCAAATAAAATGGAATCGCTAATCTCTACCGCAATACCGCGTTTAGATTGAGTGACCTTCACTTTGCCTTGATCAATGAGATTACCCAAGGATTGACGCAAATCACCTGCCATCCCTCGCATCTTTTGCGCTTGCTCTTCTAATTTTGGATTGCTGGGCATGGCACTCGGCGCAGGAATCACCATAATTTTAGGTGGTGCGCCCTTAATGGTTTGATTATCGAGCTGAACTTTAGGTGCTGAAGTTTGTGGTTGCTTAAACGCATCGACCAATGCATTTGATAGGACTTTGTACTTACCTTCATTCACTGAAGAAATGGCATACATAACAACGAAAAACGCAAACAACAGCGTGATGAAGTCAGCGTAGGACACCAGCCAGCGCTCGTGATTTTCATGCTCTTCATGCCGTTGTTTGCGTGCCATGGTGGCCTATTTAAGTTGCATATTAAGTTGTGAGCTGAGCGTAGTTGCTGCAGCAACGCCCAATTGTCGCGCCAAACGATCGGTATAAGACGGCTGCGGCGTAAAATCAACAATATTGTCGACCTTAACGATATCCCGCGCCACACTATCCACAGAACCAAACGCATCAACTAAACCCAGCTTTACTCCCGTCTCGCCAGACCATACCAAGCCAGAAAATACTTCAGGGTTATCCCCTAATTTCTTCCCACGCCCCGCTTTGACCACATTGATAAACTGCTGATGAATTTCATTCAACATCACGACAGCGCGATCTTTTTGCTCGGGGCTTTGTGGCGAGAATGGGTCTAAAAAGCCTTTATTGGTCCCTGCAGTGAGCAAGCGACGCTCAACACCCACTTTTTCCATCACGCCTGTAAAGCCAAACCCATCCATCAGTACGCCAATAGAGCCCACAATCGATGCTTTATCAGCAAAAATCTTATTGCCCGTTACCGCCGCGTAATAACAACCCGATGCGCAAATATCCTCAATGACGACATAAAATGGCGTTTGCGGGTATTGTTTTTTCAAACGCTCAATTTCATCACGCATCATTCCTGCTTGAACTGGACTGCCGCCCGGACTATTGGCACGTAAAATGACCGCCTTCGTGTTTTGGTCTTTAAACGCAGCCTTCAATCCATCAATCACCAAAGCGCTATTGGTTTCTCCGCCAGCTGCAATCGTACCTTGTAAATCGACCACCGCAGTATGCGCTTGATCCGCCAATTTATCGCCATCGCGCCCGCCAATCCACCCCATCACCAAGGCCAACATAATAAATAAATAGCTGAATGTCAGTAATTTAAAGAAAATCCCCCAGCGACGCGCGCGACGCTGCTCTTTCAGTGAAGCTGTCAGTACATCTTGCAAAACACTACGTTCAAAAGCTTCATTCATACTTGGTTTTCCTCTATCAGCCAGATGGCATCATCATGTTCTGTTACGGCAAGTGGCTGCAATCGTCGCCCCGTGCAGGGGCCACCCAAACATAGGCCATTACGTGGATTGTAATATGCACCATGGGTAGAGCAGATTAAATATTCTCGCGTTAAATCAAAAACGTCACCCAAATTGTAATCTAGCTCGATCGGTACATGGGCACATTCATTAATATAGGCATAGATTTGCTGGTAATAACGAATCACAAATGCCTTTCTAGCTCGCCCACCGCGCTGCACCATAAAGCGATAAGCCAAACCACGCTCATTGACGGTTTCTGATCGACAAATCCAACGCTCAGCCATACGCCAAAATCCAATCGGTCAAATCAGAAAAATCATCAAAATGCGCCAATGGATTCAGTGGTAGCAAGTCTTCCAGCGGGTGCGCACCATAGCTCATCGCCAAACTGGCAGTTCCTGCATTGATCGCCAACTGCAAATCATGCGTGGTATCACCAATCATTATTGCACGATCAGCGGGCACATCGGTAACGTCCAGAATAAACTCAAGCATTGCTGGATGTGGTTTTGAAAAAGCTTCATCTGCTGTACGTGTTACTTCAAAATAATGCGCTAATTCCGTCGCAGCCAAAACCCGATCCAAACCCACGCGTGACTTTCCTGTTGCAACAGCAAGTCGAAACCCCGCGGCTTGCAAGCGGGGCAAACCCGCACAGACACCGCGATATAAGCGTAATTCATGATCTTTCGCTAAAAAATGACCACGATAGGCATCAACCACTTGGCGTATCTGCTCCGGCTCTAGGTTTGGGGCTAGATATTGCATGGCCTCAACTAAGCCATAGCCAATGACAAACCGTGCTGCTTCATCAGAGGGCTCAACTAAGCCCACATCAGCAAATGCTCGCTGAATCGAGCGTGCGATCATGCCGGTACTGTCCATCAAGGTCCCGTCCCAATCAAAAACAAGCAAGTCAAACTGGCGACTCATGATTTTCCCTGTGCATTCAATTTATCAATATAGGACTGCAACTCAGGCGGCAATGGCGCTTCTAACTCCATTCGTACGCCAGTTAGTGGATGATCTAGCCCTAAACGCCATGCATGCAAAAACATACGCTTTAGCCCTTCACGAGAAAAAGCCTTATTCACCGAGGCTTCACCGTATTTGTCATCCCCTAAAATTGGATGACCACTTTCGGATAAATGTACCCGAATTTGATGGGTACGGCCCGTTTTCAACTCACACTCGACCAGACTAGCCTTACCTGGCCAGACTTGCTTCAAATTCACGGTAGTGTGTGAAGTAAGTCCATCACTGTGCACCTTTACGCGACGCTCGCCATCGGGTAGCTCATATTTCAAGAGTTTAAATTTGATATGTGAGCGCGGATTGGGCCACACGCCCTGCACCAAAGCCAAATAACGCTTATCAATTCGATGATTATCACGCAGCACTTCGTGCAACTTCACCAAAGCACTGCGTTTTTTTGCCACCAACAGTAAGCCCGATGTATCACGGTCAAGTCGATGAACCAGCTCTAAAAATTTGGCTTGAGGTCGTTGTGCGCGCAGTAACTCAATCACCCCAAAGCTAATCCCAGAGCCACCATGCACCGCCATTCCTGACGGTTTATTCAGCACAATCAAGGCTTCATCTTCAAATACGATGGGGATTTGCACTAATTCGGCGGCATTCGAGACGGTCGCTGGCACTGGTGCTTTCTCGGCCACCCGTACCGGCGGGATCCGCAAAACATCACCTTCGATTAATCGATAAGTGACATCAACGCGCCCTTTATTTACGCGTATTTCACCGGATCGAACGATGCGATAAACGTGACTTTTTGGCACGCCTTTGAGCATTTTTAACAAAAAATTATCGAGCCGCTGACCCGCATCCTCACTATCGACGGTCACGAAAGTGACAGACGCTTTGCTTGTCTCGGACATATTGACATATACTCTGTGACGCGCTGCAATTATGCAGCAGGTTGTAGCCACTTTAAGCCTCGTAAAAACGACCTAAAGATAGGGGTGCAACGCAATTTAGGTATTTTATACATAGAAAAATACTGCTAAATTGCCCGTGGTGAGGCTAAAAAGCGCACCACCGACTGATTAAATATCCGCTCTTTTTTCGTAAGTTCAGCTTCGCAGCTAACGAATTCTTTCCCGCCCTAGATAAAAACTTTATCTACCGACTCCACAAGGAGCTGTTGCGCGGGGCTCGTTAGAACGGCGAAGCGACACCGAAAAATAGAAACGGAGAACGGTTATAACGCTCACCGTAGTTTCAAGCAGCGATGGTAATTGATTTATTACATTAGTGCACTGACCGGATTGATTCACCCTGAGTTGTCTATACGAAAGAAACTTGGGGTATAGCTTGACAGACCTTATTTAGATTATCGTGGAGAACGATACCCAGTTCCTAAGCCGCTACACTTAACCATTTAATTTATCTCTCGCTGATTTCCTCAATCCGCGCCAGATGAAATGGCTATGGTCACGCTGAACTGACGTCTTCATCACCCTGTTGATTTGCAATCGATCCGAGCGGTGCGCGCCGGAGTACTACATGAAGCGCATGCTATTTAATGCGACACAAGCCGAAGAGCTTCGTGTTGCTATCGTTGACGGTCAAAAACTCATCGACCTCGACATCGAAACCGTTGGCCGTGAACAACGTAAATCCAACATCTACAAAGGCGTTATCACCCGCATCGAGCCTTCGCTTGAAGCGTGTTTCGTCGACTACGGTTGCGACCGTCACGGGTTCTTGCCATTTAAAGAGATTGCTCGTTCCTACATGGGCGACGGCGAAGGCGGCCGTGGCCGTGTTGCAGGCAACCTCACGGAAGGTCAAGAAGTCATCGTTCAAGTTGAAAAAGACGAACGTGGCAATAAAGGCGCAGCCCTCACCACTTACATCAGCTTAGCCGGTCGTTATTTGGTCTTGATGCCAAACAATCCGCGTGGTGGCGGTGTTTCTCGTCGTATCGAAGGCGAAGAACGCAATGAATTGCGCGCCGCAATGGATCAACTGGACACCCCTGTTGGTACTAGCCTGATCGCGCGTACCGCAGCGATTGGCCGCAACGCCGAAGAATTGCAGTGGGCT
>CAUPHX010000140.1:0-8305 GCA_963511125.1 uncultured Deefgea sp.
AGCATCAAGAAACCACGGCCATCTAAGCCCATTCGACTCATGATGCCGTCCATCATAAAGGCGGCGCGGGCGAAATAGCCTGAGTCTTCAATCACCGACATCAGGCAGAAAAATAGGAAAATAATCGGCGCAAAGGTCAGCACCGTCGTGACGCCATCAAATAATCCGCTAACGATCAGCCCTTGCCAAAAGCTCGGCAAACCTTGCGTCATGGGCAACAAAGTAGTTTCTTTAATCCAGCCTAAACCCGCTTCCAGCGTATCTTGTAGCGGAGCACCCAAGGCGTAAGTGAGCTGAAATAGGCTCAACATCACGAGGATAAACAAGGGCAAGCCAAGCCATGGGTGCAGCACGAACGCATCGACTTTAGCGGTGGTATCTGCCGCCAAAATTGGCGGTTGATGTACGGCGGCGTTGAAAATTCGTTTTTCTGCCGCATGCAGGGTCACTGCGGCGGGTACGTTCGCCAAATTGAGCGCCACGGCAGGCTGGGTCAATACGCGGCTAAGTTTGGTTTTTGCCTCATGCAGACCGTCACCTAATTTGGCACTAATCAGTTGCACAGGGCAACCTAGCTCTTGCGCCAGCAAATCGCAATCAACGGTAATTGCCGCTCGTTTGGCCTCATCGCGCATATTCAGGCACACCAGCAATGGCGCACCCAAGGCTTTGAGCTGCAAGGCCAAGGCCAATTGCCGATCTAGTTGCGTGGCATTGAGCACCAACACGATGGCGTCGAGCTTGGCCTCAAACAAAAATCGCTGCGCGACTTGTTCGTCCTCAGCACCACCAGTCAGATCATAAATGCCGGGCAAATCGAAGACTTGCACCATTTCTGCGCCAAGCAAAATACGACTCGACGCCAGCTCCACCGTCAAACCCGGCCAATTGGCGACGCGTGCCGTTCCCCCTGTTAGCCGATTAAATAGCGTAGATTTACCCGTATTGGGCATCCCGACCAGAGCGACGCGCTTCATATTAAAACCTCCGTCGCATCAAGCGTCGTAGTGGGTGCAGACGCCTGAATCTCCTGCGAAATTAACACCACCTGAATCTGTGCCGCATCAGCACGGCGCAACATGAAATCGGTATTGCCGACCCGAACCTGCAAGGGACCGCCGAACCAGCCGCGGCGCTGCACAATAATTTCGCACTGTTCTCGCAAACCCAGCGCAGACAAACGAGCAATAAGATCGATCGACGTAGCGACGGCAAGAACGCGAGCGGGCTGATGAAGATGAAGCTGAGCAAGGGAAAGCATAATCCAACCAGTAAATGCGAATGATTCACACTATATAGACTCAGCCCAATCTCGCTATTGTGAAAAATCAACATTCCCTGACTACAAAAGAAAAAGCGCTTTTCAAACAAAGCGCTTTTTTAAAATCAGCTCAGCACGCTAGGGTCTGTTGACGTTTGGTTTGCGGATCGCGTTTGTGCTGATTTTGGCCTGAATCAAGGCGAAAGACGCGTGGCATAGTCATTCTATGCCAGCGTTTTTCAACGCAGAGTCAGGCCAAAAGCAGCCAAACCCGAAGGGCTGGGCGCTTTTCGCGGCATCTCTGCGTTATTACATGCTCGAATAACGGGTTATTGGTCGCATAAAATGCCTTGATCTGCCGCGAAAATCGCGTAAGCAGCGACCGAAAACCAAACGTCAACAGACCCTAGAATGCATGCCCAAAAAATAGTCTTAACTCCCAAACACTCAAACCGCCTTGGCCCAAGCTTAAGTAGGCGGCACTGGTTTCAAATGTGGTCGATCGGCTCAACATCGAACGCACACCAATTTTAGCCCCACCCACCCACGGGCTGGTTTCTACTGTCGATAAGTCGCCAGTCATCACCTTTCCGTCATTGGCTCGCGCAAACGCATAGCTCAGTGATAACTCACCAAACGGCATAATGGGCGTGCCTTGGTCTGTGCGATAAACACGAGTTACTTCAATGGCCGAATCGAGCGAGCCGATATTAAATTGATTTTTGGCATTCTCAAGCACCAAATCAAGCTGACCCAATCGTCCCTTCAAATCATAAGACTCAGTCCGATTGTGACTATAAGAAATTCCAACACGAGGCCGAACAAATGCCTCTCCTAGCGCATACTGTCCATTTGCGTTGGCTGAAACCGAATAGCTATTCGTTACAAAATCCCCATTCAGAACCAATAATCGCTGTGAATTATTGCTCTGTCCAAACAGCAAGGCGCCATCCAGCACCCAATTAGCCGACACCGGATAGGCGACATAGGGGCCGACAGTAAAACCATTACTTTCGACCCGCATTGCACCGTCAAATACTTCGCTCGTACTGCGATTCGCGCCCAACATCAATCCCGCGATCAAACCACTATCAAGGCGACGATCAAGTCCAACTGACACACTACCGCTTTGTCCGCGCAGATCCAAATCATTGCGCTCATCTTTAATGTCGGTGTAACGCGAATCAGCCCAAACATTCCACTCAGTATCCAAGCCAAATTCACGTCCATCAGTCAAGGGTGCACTGCTCTGATCATTGTCTAGCGTTGCTTGCAATTGCACACCCACACAATTGACTGAACGATCAATATCGCTTGGTGTAGCAATATCGGTATCTTGCTGCATCACACAAGGCTGAATCACCTTAGCTTGGCCCGTAGCGGGCAGATCAACACGCCCCTCTTTGGCGGCAACTGTAGGTAGCTCTGGCGTAACGCCCGTCACTGGCGGGTTTGGCGGTAAAACACCGACCGGTGGTTTTACGCCCATCGGCAATTCAGGCATCACACCAATCACTGGCGGAGACGGCGGCAAAACACCAATCGGCGGTTTTACGCCCATCGGCAATTCAGGCATCACACCAATCACTGGCGGAGACGGCGGCAAAACACCAATCGGTGGTTTTACACCCATCGGCAATTCAGGCATCACACCGACCACTGGCGGAGACGGCGGCAAAACACCGACCGGTGGTTTTACACCCATCGGCAATTCAGGCATCACACCAATCACTGGCGGAGACGGCGGCAAAACACCAATCGGAGGCTTCACACCCATCGGTAGCTCTGGCGTAACGCCCGTCACTGGAGGTCGAACCGGCGGTTGAATCACTGGAGGCTTAAAGTCGGGAGGAAAAACAATTCCGTCTGGGGTTTGATTCACAGAGGCGACAAAATGCCGAGAATTTAACTGCGAATTCTCACCAGGGTAGTTATATAAAATATGAGTCCCGCCCCAATCCTCAGGGTAAGGTGATACCGTTAGCCGTAAATTTCTTCGATCTTTATACCAGGTATCCACAGGCAAATCGCCACCGCCACCGGGAGCTGAAGCTGCGGTCGTACTGACATCATATTTTCCCGGTGTTTTAATCGCAGAAAGAAACACGGCGTGTTTCTTATCGGCAGTTTTACCCAAGTAAAAAATCTTGCCGCAAAAGCCATTGACCGAGCAGCCCGCCTCTGATGTGCTAGGGATGGCTGCAATCGAAAACGCCAACGTGCTCAACGTCGATGCAAATACATTTGACGATATTTTTTTGTACTGACTCATCAGAGCAACCCTCTATATATAAATTCGTTTTGCCACGAGCGTCCCATAAGTTGCAAAAAGAGTTCTATGTAATTATTGACGCAGTAACGTAAAAATAGCCCCGATTGGGGCTATTTGCTAAGTTATTTCAATACGCGCAATGAATTTGCTGACTTACTTACGATTAATCGCTCGCCAAGCAATATCCGTTCGATACTGTGCACCGTCAAATTTAACATCCGCCAAAATTTCATAGGCACGTTTTTGCGCCAGCTGATAATTTTCACCAAAAGCTGTAACGCATAATACGCGACCACCGCTAGTCACCGGCTCGCCCGCTTGGTTCAGCGTCGTTCCCGCGTGGAATACGTGGCCGTCGTCTAATTCGCCTGGCAGGCCCGTAATCACATCACCTTTGCGTGGGGTTTCTGGATAATTCGCAGCCGCCATCACCACGCCCAGTGCGGCGCGCCGATCCCATTCGCACTCGACTTGATCCAGCGTGCCATTCACGCCGTGCTCGATCAACGTCACAAAGTCAGACTTCAAACGCAGCATAATTGGCTGGGTTTCAGGGTCGCCAAAACGACAGTTAAATTCCAACGTTTTGAGCGAGCCATCGGGGCTGACCATCAGGCCGGCATAGAGAAAACCGGTGTATTCGATGCCATCTTTGGCCATCCCTTGCACGGTTGGCAAAATCACTTCACGCATCGCGCGGGCATTGATTTCTGGTGTCACCACTGGCGCAGGGCTGTATGCGCCCATGCCGCCGGTATTTGGGCCTAAATCGCCATCGAGCAAGCGTTTATGGTCTTGGCTCGAAGCCATCGCCAATACATTTTTACCATCGACCATGACGATAAAACTCGCTTCTTCGCCAGTCAGGAATTCCTCAATCACCACGCGTGCACCGGCGTCGCCAAATTGATTATCCGACAACATCGCATCCACAGCGCCGTGCGCCTCGGCCAAATCCATCGCGACGACCACGCCCTTACCTGCAGCCAAACCGTCCGCCTTGATGACAATTGGTGCGCCTTTGGCATCGATATACGCGTGCGCTGCTGCGGCTTCTGAGAAGGTTTGATAATCGGCGGTTGGGATACCGTGGCGTTGCATAAACGCTTTGGCAAAGTCTTTTGACGATTCAAGCTGCGCGCCCGCTTGCGTTGGGCCAAAAATTTTCAAGCCCGCCAAACGGAATGCGTCAACGATGCCTTGTGATAAAGGCGCTTCCGGCCCCACGACGGTCAATTGCACATTTTCCGCTTTAGCAAATTCAATCAACTCAGCAATATCAGTGATATCGATATTGATCAGATTTTTTTCTAATGCCGTTCCGGCGTTGCCGGGTGCCACAAACACTTTACCGGAGCGTTCTGACTGCGCTAATTTCCATGCTAAGGCGTGCTCACGGCCACCAGAACCAATCACCAAAATATTCATAAACTACTCCGTTAGGGGTGAGGAGTGAGGTGAGTTTAAAACCCCGCCCACACCTGACGTAAATTCAAATCGATTTTCTGTGTACTGCCATGAATACGTGGTGAGGTACACACTGGAAAATAAAATACTGGGCCGCGGCGAACCACGTTTGGGTACGAAACACTCGCCTATCACCTAAATTCTTGAGCGAGCGGTTTGCTGGCGCGAAGCTAGCGGCAACGTGTATGTCTTATACGCGAGCCACGCAGCAACAAAGTCAGCAGACCGCGCAGCCAAGAATTAATGGCGGAAGTGGCGAATGCCGGTCATCACCATTGCGATGCCATGCTCATCGGCCGCCGCAATCACTTCTTCATCACGCAAGCTGCCGCCCGGTTGAATAATCGCCGATACGCCGTTTTCAGCAATCACATCCACACCATCACGGAACGGGAAGAACGCGTCTGACGCGGCAACAGAACCACGCAATTCAAGCCCTGCATTGCGCGCTTTAATCGCAGCGATCTTAGTCGAATCAACACGGCTCATTTGGCCTGCGCCCACGCCCAACGTTTGGCCGCCTTTGCAGACTACAATCGCGTTGGATTTCACAAACTTAGCGACATTCCATGCGAACAACAGATCTTTTAATTGATCAGCAGTCGGGTGCAATTTGGTCACCACTTTCAAATCGGCCAACAGCAAGGCATGTACGTCTGGCGTTTGCACCAAGAGGCCACCGCCAACGCGTTTCAAATCAAATCGGTTTTCGCCGCTTTCAATCGCGATTTCAAGCACGCGAACGTTTTGTTTTTTGGCGATCAAGGCCAAAGCTTCTGCCGTGTACGACGGTGCAATCAAAACTTCCAAGAACTGCGTAGAAACCGCTTCAATCGTATCGGCATCCACTGTTTTGTTGAACGCAATAATACCGCCGAATGCACTAGTGGTATCGGTCGCCAAGGCTAAGCGGTATGCGCTGTAGCTGTCTTTACCCACGGCAACGCCGCAAGGATTGGCGTGTTTCACAATCACACAAGCTGGCTCTTCAAATTGTTTTACACATTCCCACGCTGCATCGGAGTCGCCAATATTATTGAACGACAATTCTTTACCTTGGTGCTGCTTGTAGTTCGCCAAGCTGCCCGCTGCTGGATCCAAATCACGGTAGAACGCTGCCGATTGATGTGGATTTTCACCGTAACGCATGTCTTGCACTTTTTCAAATTGCAAGTTCAGGCGGCTTGGATAAGCGGTTTTTTCACCATCTGGCGTCAATGCCGTCAAGTAATTAGAAATCGCGCCGTCATAGGCTGCCGTGTGGCTAAAGGCTTTTTTCGCCAAGTTTTTACGCGTTACCAAAGTCAAAGCGCCACCGTTGGCTTGCATTTCTTCGATGAGCAGTGCGTAATCGCTGGCATCGGTCACAATTGCCACGTGAGCGTGATTTTTCGCTGCTGAGCGCACCATCGCTGGGCCGCCGATATCGATGTTTTCAATCGCGTCTTCGTAAGAGCAATCCGGTTTGGCAATCGTTGCTTCAAACGGATACAAATTCACGCACACCAAATCAATATTACCGATGCCGTGCTCACCCATCGTGGCCACATGCGCGTCCAAATCACGACGACCTAAAATACCGCCGTGGATTTTTGGATGTAAAGTTTTCACTCGGCCATCAAGCATTTCTGGAAAGCCGGTGTAATCCGCCACTTCAATCACTGGCAAACCATGGTCAGCAAACAATTTTGCCGTACCGCCCGTGGATAGAATTTCTACGCCTTGTTGATGCAAGGCTTTAGCAAATTCCAATACGCCGGTTTTATCTGAAACGCTAATCAGTGCGCGAGTTACTTTACTCATGTGAAATCCTCAATCGATTAAATGTATGAAAATTAGTGTCGGGAAAATCGCCCGTTTTTGATGCCATGGCATCACAACAAATCATAAGCCTGCAGTTTTTTTCTTAGGGTATTGCGATTAATCCCTAGCATTTCCGAGGCGCGCGACTGATTACCATCGACGCGTTTGAGCACATCAATCAGTAGCGGTTTTTCCATCCGCGCCAGCACCATGTCGTACAAAGCGCTCGGCGGCTCACCATCTAAGTCACTAAAATATTGCGCCAGCGATGCGGTAATCGCTGCAGCAATCAAATCTGATTGTTCAGACATATTTCTCCCGATTTTTCGGTGTTAATTTATTCTTGTCGTCGTCACGAACGAATGATTCAATCATCCGTCTCGTTGCGGTATTGCAGTCGCTCGCCAAAGACAAGCAAACTTTTTAAATAGGTATCAACCGCTAGCGCTTGGCTGGCGGTGCTTTCCTCGGCATACATCGCCTGTCGAAATTCATTACTGTTGTGCAATCCCTTGGTATACCAAGCGATATGCTTACGCGCGATACGGCAACCTGAGTACTCGCCATAAAACGCATACAACTCATCCAAATGCCCAAGCAACACATCGCGAATTTCCAGCACTTCCGGCGGCGGCAGATGCTCACCCGTGGCTAAAAAATGCGCGATTTCACGAAAAATCCATGGTCGGCCTTGCGCGGCGCGACCAATCATAATCGCGTCAGCCCCCGTTTCGCGCAGCACCAGCGCGGCTTTTTCCGGGCTATCAATATCGCCATTGGCGATCACTGGAATCGATAAATTCTGTTTTACTTCGCGGATCAGCGCGTAACGCGCATTGCCGTTATACATGTCTTCGCGGGTGCGGCCATGAATCGCCAACGCCGCAATTCCAGCTTGTTCGGCGCGCTGCGCGACGCGAATAATATTTTCGGCGCCGTTACTAAAACCCAAGCGGGTTTTGAGTGTGACCGGAACATCGACGGCGTTCACCACCGCATCTAAAATCTCGCCGACCAGTTTTTCATCTTGCAACAGCGCGGAACCCGCCAGCTTATTGCAGACTTTTTTCACCGGGCAGCCCATATTGATATCGACAATCTGCGCGCCATTGGCCACTTGAAAACGCGCGGCTTCGGCTAGCATTTTCGGATCGTGCCCCGCAATTTGCGCCGAAATTGGCGCGAGTTCACCTTCGAAATTGGCACGCAACAGCGATTTTTGACTGCTGCGTAGCGCCTGATCGCTACTCATCATTTCCGACACAGCGTGCCCCGCGCCAAATTGCTTGCACAATTTACGAAAAGGACGGTCAGTCACGCCTGCCATAGGCGCAACGATCAGATTATTTTTCAGCTGATACGGGCCAATGTGCATGGCAAAATGTCGGAAAGGGGAAGGCGCGAATTCTACCCTCTGCCTAAAAAATGAGCAACAAAAAACAGCGCTCGCGAGCGCTGTTTTTGCATTATTTATTGTAACAAGCGAAGCTGTAAACCTTGCG
>CAUPHX010000141.1:0-8276 GCA_963511125.1 uncultured Deefgea sp.
CAGCAGTCTTGGTGCGGTGGATGTAGTAAACGCGATAAATAAAACTCTGCGTGGACTGCCTTTACTCCGTCAGCCAAAAGACACTACAGGACTAACAGTAACGGGTGGGATTACTCAGCAAATCGTAACACGCGATGGGCGTCGGTGCGTCGAATTGACTTTGCCGTTGACGGGAATTTCATCGCTTTATTTTCAACCTCCGCAATCTACATACGACCATCGGATCTGCGCTGAAATTGAAATTGAAAATGTTGCAGCATTGAACGGCGGAAATGTTCAATTGATTATGGCAACGGACAATACGTTTGCAAATCGTCGAAACTATGTGAATACAATTAGCTCTGCGGCGGGATTCAACGGAATTCATCAGATCCAAGCTGCCGATGCACTATGGACAACATCCGGCACGGGCAGTTGGGCAACTATATCTGCTTCTGCAACACCACAATGCCAGCTCAAATTCACACCGGCTGCTGGTAATACGATTGTTACAAAGATTTGGGTTTATGAAATTGTGAAGCTGGAAAAAGACAATTTGCCGATGATTCTAATCGGCGCTGACGATGGGCATGTAACTTGGTACAACGAAGGACTACCTATCCTTGAAAAATATGGGCTTCGCAGCTATTTGGCATATATCGCCGACCCTATAGGCGGTGGTAATTATATGACAATGCCTAATTGGAAAGATGCCGTTGCGCGTGGACATGAGGCGGTGGTTCACGGTTGCAAAGCTGGTTATAACAATTTGCGCGAATGGATGACTAATCCTGCCCCTTACGCGACAGGACTTGCGGCGGTGACTGAGGAGATTCGATACAACCGAGATTCAATGGTTGCGAATGGACTTGATCCTTCGAATCTGGGTAGAAAGTGCTACGTTTACCCACAAGGTTTTCATCAACCAGCGGGGGTTGCGGGTGATGATACCGTGCGCACCGCGCTTAACAATCTTGGTTTTGAGTGGGCGCGGTTGGCAGCACTTAATGGAAGTATTACTACTGGCGAGAACTTGGGCGACACGATATTTTACGTGCCGATTATGGGGCACTGGTATGCATCATCAACAGGTACAGACTCCGTAGCAGAAACGACTAACATTCCAAATCTGATTGCTAAAGTACAGCAAGAAATTACAGACGGGCGAAGTGTGGTGTTGATGTTTCATATTGTTCGGGCAACACCAACAGTGAAAGAAGATATTTCCCCTGCTAATCTTGATCTTATTTGCGCGGCGCTTGCTGATCTTATTAATCAAGGAAGAGCTATCAATGCCACACCCAGCGAAATGCTGACGGCTTTCAAAGCTCGGTAATCAAAACATATCGGTTTCGTTGATGAAAACGGCGGCGGCTCGCAAATAGGTATCCTAAGAGGATCAAATATGTTTGATTGGAAAAAAACCGTCGGGGCCATTGCCCCAACGCTCGGCACCGTTCTCGGTGGGCCATTGGGTGGCTTGGCTGGTGCGGCGATTGCGTCGGTGTTGGGGGTGGACAATGACCCGCAAGCACTAGAGGCCGCCGTGGCCAATGCCACGCCCGATCAATTGTTGGCGCTACGCAAGGCCGACGCCGATTTCAAGCTGCAAATGGCTGAGCTGGGCTTTAAGAATATTGCCGATCTGGAGCGTATTGCTGCGGATGACCGTAATTCGGCCCGCGCCCGCGAGGTGTCGTTGCGGGACTGGATGCCCAAGCTGCTGGGGCTGATCGTCGTTGCGGGGTTCTTTGGTGTGCTGGGCCTGATGATATTCCGAGAGCTGCCCAAAGAAGGGCGTGATGCGCTGATGATGTTATCCGGCGCATTAGGGATGGCGTTCGGTAATATTGT
The DNA here is from genome assembly GCA_963511125.1 of uncultured Deefgea sp. Classification (GTDB taxonomy): domain Bacteria; phylum Pseudomonadota; class Gammaproteobacteria; order Burkholderiales; family Chitinibacteraceae; genus Deefgea. Next base: position 1,834 of record CAUPHX010000141.1, read on the forward strand.
GCAGTACTACTACGGAAGCAGTGCAGGGAGCGCAGCCAAGTCGCGCACGATTGACGCGCTGCAAAAATAAGGTCGCAAGACTGAAAAAGCCCACTTCGGTGGGCTTTTTGTTGGGCTGAACCAATTTAGACCATGTCGAGAACGTCCTCGAAATGGTCTTGTTTTCTAGTTCAGGATCTGCACCGGGATAAACTGCGGTATGCCGTTGATTTTTGATAGCACGCGCGGTATCCCGTCAGCCTGGCTTTTAAACCACGCTGGCATGCGGCTCCAGTCGTCACGCTGGATTTTGATGTGCTCGATTGGTGCAAATCGGGCGGATAGGTTATGATTGGTTTGTGTTAGCGTTGCCATACGTTAATACTCCTTGTGTTTTTTTTGCTGCTGTACGAGCCCATTCCGGTTGCCGCCGGTTTGGGCTTTTTAATTGCTGCTTACTTCGCATCAATCTTTTGAATTTCATCATTCAGGTGCTTCTCTAGCGCGTCGATCAGGATTTGGTTCTTGCTCGGTCGGCCTTTGGCGTTTTCGTACACGTACATTAATTTGCTATGCAGCACGGCAGGCATGCGGACGATTTCTTGCAAGCGTGCTTTGCCATTCGGGTCGAGTAGTTGCCACGGCTTGGTGTCAGGTGTGCCGAGGTGGCGAGCCTCTTCGATAATGCCTTCACCAGCGGCCAGCGCAGCGGCTTTGGCTTCGGGGGTGTCGATGCTGAATTTGGGTTTGCTCATTTAAATTCCTCGTTAATCCATTCGGTTAAATCGAATATTTCTGCCGCAGCTTTGCCTTTGGGCTCGTATTCGATTACGCCTTGGCCTGCGCCAAAGCTGCGTTGGTAACTCAATCGGTCGCACAGTCGCACCGGGCAAACGGGCGTGTACTTCGCCAGCTGCGCGTTGCCGCTGATCGCGTCGGCCAGCTCGTTGCTGTCTTGCACCGTCGGCAGCGTGTGGACTTTGTTAATCACCACCGCCGCGCGTGGCGCTTTGCCGATTTGGTCTTCAATCGATTGGCACAATGCCAGCGCGGTATTGAGCGCCCACATTTCGACGTGCGTTGCGCTCATTGGGATCAACCACAAATCAGCCACCAATGCGGCTTGGCGAATCTCAATCGCGTCACGGCCACCCGCATCGACGATCACCATATCAAAGCGTTTCGACATCGCGATCAGGTCTTGGCCCATGCGGCCATTCATATTGCACACCGTGACCGCTGGCGTTATTTCGCCCGTTTGGCGATGCCGCTGCCACGCCGTCGCGCTGCCTTGCACGTCGGTATCCACAATGCACACATCAAGCCCGCTGGCCGCATACCACGTTGCCAAATTCACCGCGATGGTGGTCTTGCCCACGCCGCCTTTCTCGTTACCGCACAATATTATCATGGTGTATATCCTATAAATTGAATGAATAGTATGTATCGCATGTATTGAATATATACATTGTATTCAATGTATACAATGTATATTTTGATACTGTCGAATTTGTCGCAAAAAATGCACTTGAGTTATGCAGGGTTGACCACAAATCTAGGCTAGAATCATCCTAAATCGCCTGATAAGTCTTTGTTTTTATTAGGCCGCTTTTGATGGTTTTAGCGCGTAAAAATCGACCAAAAAACACAGGTAAGGCTTTGAAAAATATAAATAATGTGCTTAGAGTTGCTTCATACAATATCCATAAAGGCATGTCGCCACTGAATCAGAATTTTGTGTTGCATGGCGTGCGGCAAGCCTTAAAAACACTTGATCCGGATTTGGTTTTCTTGCAAGAAGTGCAGGGCGCTCATCATAGTTTGGCAAAAAAAATCCCGACGTGGCCGAGCGATGCGCAGCACGAATACTTGGCGGGCGATGTGTTGTTTTCGGCCTATGGCAGCAATGCGCACTACCAACTGGGGCATCATGGCAATGCGCTGCTGTCGCGGTTTCCGATTCTTCATCGCAGTAATCATGATTTGACGCTGCATCGTTTTGAGCAGCGCGGTTTATTGTATTGTCAGCTCGATTTGCCATCATGGACTCAACCGCTGCATGCGTTCTGTGTGCATCTCAATTTACGCGCATCAGATCGCCGTAAACAATTGCAATTGATGGTCAAGGCCATTAGTGAGCAAGTGCCGACCAATGCGCCGCTGGTGCTGGCGGGTGATTTTAATGACTGGCGCGGTGAGGTGAGCGAGATTTTGCGGGCTGAATTGGGTATGAGTGAAGCGTTTCAAGCCTTGCACGGCACGCATGCGCGCAGCTTTCCGGCGCGAATGCCGTTGTTTTCGCTTGATCGAATTTATACGCGTGGTTTCGAAATTCAAACTGCAGAGGTGCTGATGGGGGCACCGTGGCGTAGCCTTTCTGATCATGCACCGCTGTACGCCACGATGGCGCGCGATTTATCTGGATTGATGTCTAAATGAAGCAAAGTTCGGTTTGGCTGGCTGGTAATCAACTCACTTTACTACGTAATGGCGCTGAATTTTTCCCTGCGTTATTGGCGGCTATCCAATCTGCTCAATTCGAAATTCGCTTAGAAACGTATATTTTTGAGGCCGATGAAGTCGGGCTGAGCGTCGCCAATGCTTTGATGCGTGCGGCGCAACGTGGTGTGAATGTTGGTTTGTTAGTTGATGGGTTTGGCGCAAAAAATTTCCCGCTAGATTTACGTCAGCAACTGGAATTAGCCGGTGTGCAGGTCTTGTTTTTTCGTCCTGAATTAAGTCGGTTTTCGTTAAAGAAAACACGTTTACGTCGTCTGCATCGCAAGTTGTCTTGCATTGATGGCCGTTTGGCCTTTGTTGGCGGAATAAATATTTTATCGGATGACGATGGTGAGGGACTTGCGCCGCGTTATGACTATGCGGTGCAAGTAGCAGGCCCCGTCGTTGCTGAGATTCAACAGGCCTTAGCAAGGCAGTGGCGTTATACCTCGTGGACTCAACTCAAAAAACAATTGTTTAAGTCCTTGTTGCGGGTGGCGCTCGCACCGAGTGGGAGTGCTTTGGCAAGTTTGCTGGTGCGGGATAATGCGCGTAATCGGCGCTCAATTGAAAAATCTTATATCGCCGCAATCAATGCCGCCCAATCTGAAGTCATTATCGCCAACGCCTATTTTTTGCCTGGACTTCGCCTGCGGCAAGCATTGATGCAAGCCGCCAAGCGCGGTGTGAACGTCGTGTTGTTGCTACAAGACGAGCGTGATCACGCTTTGTTGCAATACGCCAGCTGGTCGTATTACCGTCAGTTTTTGGCGGCGGGTATTGAAATATTTCAGTATAAAAGCGGTTTTATGCACGCCAAAGTTGCCGTGGTGGATGCGCAATGGGCAACAGTGGGTTCGAGTAATATTGATCCATTTAGTTTACTGCTTGCTCGTGAAGCGAATTTGGTCGTGCAGGATGAATCCTTTGCCAATGAATTACGCCATGATATTCAGCTACATCTGCAACAAGATGCAGTGCAAGTCGTACCTGAACACATTAAAAGTGCGGGTTTTGCTTTGCGCTGGCTTGTTTGGGCGTGTTATGGTTTGGTGCGATTACTGTTAGGAATTACTGGCTATGGCGGCCGCAAGTACTTGGAATAAGGCGAATCGGCCATAACTTAAGTGGTTTGCGTAAGTGGCTTGCGCCAAATCGCCCGTGCATATCGATTGGCATCGACTGTATTTCTGTCCGAAAACTGCTGCACAGCTACATTCTTAGCTAGCTTTACTAAAATCATCACTTTATTTTGAAACGAGCATTTTATGATCACTTTGTACAATACCCTTGCCCGCGAAAAGCAGGAATTTAAACCCATCACCCCTGGTGTGGTGAATATGTATGTCTGCGGGATGACGGTGTACGACTACTGTCATATTGGACATGCGCGGATGGTGGTGGTGTTTGATGTGATTGCGCGTTGGTTTCGTGAATCGAATTACAAAGTGAATTACGTGCGCAATATCACCGATATCGATGACAAAATCATCAAACGTGCACAAGAAAATGGCGAGTCTATTGGCTCACTCACCGAGCGTTTTATCGCCGCGATGAATGAAGATTTTGCCGCGCTGGGCATCATTCGCCCCGATCATGAGCCACGCGCAACGGATCACGTTGGCGGTATGCAGGCGATTATTAGCAAATTATTTGATCGCGGCTTGGCGTATTCAGCGCCCAATGGTGATGTGTATTATTCAGTACGAAAGTTTCAAGGCTACGGCAAACTCTCGCGCAAAAACTTAGATGATCAGCGCGCCGGTGAGCGAGTTGAGGTGGATGCCAATAAGCAAGATCCGGCCGATTTTGTTTTGTGGAAAAGTGCAAAAGCCGGAGAGCCTAATGATGTGAAATGGGCTTCGCCGTGGGGCGCTGGTCGCCCTGGTTGGCATATCGAGTGCTCGGCAATGAGCTGCCATCATTTAGGTGAGCAATTTGATATTCATGGCGGCGGCGAAGATTTGCAATTTCCGCATCATGAAAATGAGATTGCCCAGTCGGAAGGTGCGCATGGCCATGCGTATGTGAATTACTGGCTGCATAATGGCTTCATCAATGTTGATAACGAAAAAATGTCGAAAAGCCTTGGCAATTTCTTCATTATCCGTGAGGTTTTAGCAAAATACGATGCTGAAGTGTTGCGCTTCTTTATTTTGCGCGCGCATTATCGCAGCCCACTCAATTACAGCGATGTGCATCTGGATGATGCTAAAAATGCTTTAACTCGCTTGTATACAACGCTAAAAACTGTCGCAGCGGCAGAAGTGCAAATTGATTGGGCCGAGCCGGATGCCGCTCGTTTTAAGGCAGCGATGGACGACGATTTTGCCACCACCGAGGCCGTCGCCGTATTGTTTGAGTTGGCTTTGCATGCAAATAAATTTGCGGGAAGTGCCGAAGGGGCGCAAGCGGCTGGATTACTTAAAGCGTTAGCAAAAACGCTAGGCTTACTCCAGCGTGACCCATCGGCCTACTTGCAGTCGGGTAGTAGTGATAGTGAATGGACTGGCGATAAAATCGAAGCGGCGATCGTCGCTCGGAAAGACGCACGAGCCAGTAAAAACTGGGCAGAATCAGATCGGATTCGCGATGAACTCACCGCGGCAGGGATTGTGCTGGAAGATACACCGCAAGGTACAACTTGGCGTCGTGAATAAAGTTTAGTTTTTTAAAAGCCATCATTTTTGATGGCTTTTATTTTTTGGCAGATTAAACCAAGCGTGATTGCTTTAATTTGGGGTGTTTAGCTTCTATGCTTTGAATGTGTTTCCCGAGTTTCCTTGTTGCTGAGACTAAAATGAATTCATCCGTCATGCCTATGGTTTATTTTGTTGCACCCAATGCTGAGCATTTCGAAGGTATTCAAGCTCAGCTGCAATTGTTTGGTTTTGATTGCCAAGTGTTTACGAGAAATAGTGCCGTTTTGGCCGCCATGCACACTGCGCAACCTTTTGCTGTTGTCGTTGATGAGATGGGGTTTGCTGATTTTAGTGCAAAGTCATGCGTGCCCTTAATTCGTAAATTAACTAAAGGCCCGGTGATTTTTCTTTCTAATGCGCATAGTGTTGCAGAGCAAATTGCGTTGATGAGAGATGGTGTTACTGATTTTTTACCTAAACCATTCAATCCACAGCAATTAATTGATCGTTTAGATGCTTTGCAAGAACAGGCAAGGTCAGATCCATTTCGCGTCTTAATTGTTGATGATTCAGAGGCGGTGGCGCGCTGGACATCGGGTGTTTTAACTGAAGCAGGGATGTTGGCCAAGCATATACAAAATCCCCTTGAAGTTATATTGCAAATTGAGCGGATGAAACCCGACATCATTCTTATGGATGTGTATATGCCGGAATGTTCTGGCGATGAAATTGCTAAAATTATTCGGCAAAATAAACAATATGATTCAATTCCAATTGTGTTTCTTTCGACCGAAACGCAGCTTGGCAAGCAGTTGATGGCGCGAAGTATGGGCGGAGACGATTTTTTAGTGAAAAATATGGCTCCCGAAGAGTTGGTGGCATCTATTACCATCACCGCCGAACGTTATCGACAGTTGCGGCGTTGGATGACGCGAGATAGTTTGACGGCATTATTAAATCACACCAATATCATTGAAGAATTGGCGCGTGAAGTGACTCGGGCGCATAAAGAGTGTCGATTATTGTCGTATGCAATGGTCGATATTGATCATTTTAAATTGGTAAACGATCAATACGGGCATGCCGTTGGTGATCGGGTGATTAAGTCTTTGTCACGCTTGCTTCGTGGTGGCATGGCCAAATCCAATTCAGTAGGGCGATATGGTGGCGAAGAGTTTGCTGTTATTTTGTCTGGCGAAACCATGATGCGGGCTGCGCAGAAATTAGAGAGGGTGTAGGATATTTTGTGTAAACGGTCACCATGCTGGAAACTACTGGCATACAAGGAATGATGATGACCGCACTAAAACCGATACCTAACGA
>CAUPHX010000142.1:0-8271 GCA_963511125.1 uncultured Deefgea sp.
GCGACAGACGGCACGACCTTCACTGCACTTCCTTTTGTTGCGGCCGGTTTTTCAACCGGCTGATAAGACGGCAAACGCACCGCAAAGCCATTCGGATAACGCAAATCGACATATGCAAACGGCTGCTGCAATAGTGCCAACGTGCTCGGGTAGGCTTTAACAAAGCGCGTTACTCGATCTACTGCATCATCTCGACCTACTTCTACAATCAGCTGCTTGTCTAACTCAAATCGCCAAGCCCGTCGCTCAGACAACCATAAATGCGTCGGCACTTTGCCGACTGGAGTCAGCACAGACTTTAGCTTTTGGTAGCCCTCTACCATCATCTTTTCAGTGCCGTCCGGCCCTTCTAGAACAGGTAATGGGTCACTAGTTGCGGCATCAAATTTTTCACCATGCGAATTCAGTAACCCCGTAACGCCCCATCTTGCAACGGCTTTATGCTCTTCAATATTGACTTCTAAGCGGTCGGGCCAGCGACGGCGAACTTCCACTTGCCGAACCCAAGGTAACTTTTCAAAGTTTTGCCGTGTTTTATCCAAATCCAGCGTGAAAAATGTCCCTTTAAGCTCATTCTTTATCACGTACTGCAACTGCTCGCGCGTGACATGGGTTAAATCCCCATCGACTTTAATCCGACGTACCGGAAATAAAGGTGAGTGCACAGCCAAGAACAGCAGCGAATAAAACAACAGCATCAAAGCCAAAGCAGTCAGCAAATTTGCAAACCACATCAATAGCTGCGGCTTATTCCACATTTGGAAAGACTGCAGCGTGTGGATGCAAAAACTGCAAAAGCATATTTATTTCCTAATTGGTACACAAAGCACCACCCGTTCTGGGTATATTGTCGCACTCGAATTATAACAAGAGTTACAAGGATATACCCTTACAAATCAACATATTTTATAAAGTTGTTGCTAAAATTTTCATCACTAACGACTCGTAGCTCAATCCAGCCTCACGGGCGCACATTGGGAACAAACTATGCGTCGTCATGCCGGGCGCTGTATTAGCTTCAAGCAAGTAAATCTTGCCTTCTTCATCCGTTAGAAAGTCAATCCGCGCCCATCCTGTCGCCCCTAAAATGCGATATGCTTTCTCGGCTAAACTCCGCGCTTGCAGCTCTTTCTCATCTGACAAGCCTGATGGGCAGTGATACACGGTATCGTCACGGATGTACTTCGATTCGTAATCATAAAACTCTGTTTGCGGTATGATTTTCACAGTAGGTAACGCTTGACCATCTAAAACAGCGCATGTGTATTCTCCACCACCTATATTGCGCTCAGCCAAAACGACCGATTTATGCCGAGAAACCTCGGCCCACGCAGCTTCCACATCGAGTAATGACTTCAACTTCACAACACCAACGCTTGAACCTTCATTCGCTGGCTTCACAAAAAGAGGCAAACCCAATTCTTGCGCAGCAAGTTTGAGCTCTTCTGCGTTTTCAACAATCCGATAATCTGGCACTGGCAATGCTGCTGCTTCCCATAACAATTTGGTTCGCCATTTATCCATACCAATTGCAGAGGCCATCACACCGCAGCCGGTATAAGGCACGCCGAGAAACTCTAAAGCCCCCTGAATCGTGCCGTCTTCACCGCCACGTCCATGCAAAATCAAAAATGCACGATCAAAACCTTCTACCTGCAGTGCTTGCAGAGGTTTTTCAGCCGGATCAAATGCATACGCATCAACACCACTTACTTGTAAAGCGGCCAAAACGCCTGCGCCACTCATCAATGACACTTCTCGCTCTGCCGAACAGCCTCCCATGATGACTGCTACTTTTCCGTACTGATTCATTTCGCCATCTCACTCAACAATTTCGGTGTATTACCAATCGTGCCTGCGCCCATTGTGACCACCACATCACCATCACGGACTGCGGCAAGGATTGCCGCTGGCATATCGGCAATGTTCTCCACAAATACGGGCTCCACTTTGCCTGCAACACGTACCGCACGCGCTAAAGACCGACCATCAGCGGCAACAATTGGCGCTTCGCCAGCAGCATAAACTTCAGAGAGCAATAAGCCATCAACGGTATTGAGTACTTTGACAAAATCTTCGAAACAATCGCGCGTTCGCGTATAGCGGTGCGGTTGGAACGCCAACATCAAGCGACGACCTGGGAAGGCACCACGCGCAGCTGCTAAAGTGGCGGCCATTTCAACCGGATGATGACCGTAATCATCGACCAGGGTGAAGCTGCCACCAGTAGCAATCCCAATCTCACCATAACGCTGGAAGCGACGGCCAACGCCTTGGAAACGCTCAAGCGCAGAGGCGATTGCCGCTTCATCAGCGCCCACTTCGATACCAATTGCAATGGCTGCCAACGCATTAAGTACGTTATGCATACCCGGCATATTGAGCGTTACCGCCAAACGACGTGACTCGCCGTTTTGCCAAACTGCATCAAAACGCATCTGCCCGTTATCGGCAACGATGTTTTCTGCGCGCAGCATTGCATCCTCAGACACGCCATACGTCGTCACAGGACTAGTGACTTTGGGCAAAATTGAGCGCACATTCGCATCATCAATACACAAAATGGCGCGACCATAAAACGGCAAGTGATGCAAAAACTCAATAAAAGCCTGCTTTAATTTCTCGAAATCATGGCCGTACGTATCCATATGATCGGCATCGATATTGGTTACCACCGAAATCACAGGCGTCAGCAGCAAGAATGACGCATCGCTTTCATCGGCTTCGGCCACCAGAAAATCGCCCTGCCCTAAACGTGCATTCGAGCCTGCTGCATGTAATTTGCCGCCGATGACGAAGGTCGGATCTAAACCCGCCGCCTCGAGCACGCTGGCGCTCAAACTGGTCGTTGTTGTTTTGCCGTGCGTACCTGCAATCGCGATCCCTTGCTTCAAACGCATCAATTCAGCCAACATCATCGCGCGAGGTACGACCGGGATTTTGCGCTGATGAGCTTCAATCACTTCTGGATTGTCTTCTTTAACCGCACTCGAAATCACGACTACATCGGCCTGCGCCACATATTCTGCAGCATGACCTTGAAACACCTCAGCACCTGCAGCGGCCAAGCGTTGCGTGGTTGCACTCACGCCCAAATCAGTCCCGCTGACCTCAAAACCAAGGTTCAACAACACCTCAGCGATGCCGCTCATACCCACGCCGCCAATACCTACGAAATGAATGCGTTTTACTTTATGTTTCATTCTGCCAATTCTTTAATGACTGCAAGCACCGCGGCGGTTGCATTAGGTTGTGCTAAAACTCGTGCGGCGTTGGCCATCGCAAGGCAGCGCTCACGAGTCATGTCTTGAATTAATTCAGCCCATTTCTCAGGGCTACTTTCAGTTTGCTGCAACAATATGCCGGCATCTGAATCACTTAGAAATTTTGCGTTTCCTGTTTGATGGTCATCCACTGCGTGTGGAAATGGCACCAAAACACTGGCAACGCCAATGCAAGCCAACTCGGCGACGGTTAATGCGCCAGCACGGCACAACACCAAATCAGCTTCAGCGTAGGCCTGCGCCATATCGGAAATAAATGCAACGCAATTGGCATTCACGCCTGCTGAGGCATAATTCGCTTTGAGCGACTCAATGTGCTTTTCACCCGATTGATGCGTCACCACTGGCCTAAGGTGTTCAGGGATTAATGCCAAAGCTTGCGGCAGTTGCTCATTAAACACTTGCGCGCCCAAGCTCCCACCCACTACGAGAATTTTTAATGGGCCACTGCGACCAGCAAATCGGGTTTCAGGCTCCAAAACTGCATTCATCTCTGCACGTACTGGATTGCCAATACAATCGGCTTGATTTGGAAATGCGGCTGGAAATGCAAACAGCACGCGATTCGCAATTTTGGCCAATACACGATTGGTTAGTCCTGCAACTGAGTTTTGCTCGTGAATGACCAAGGGCAACCAGCACAAACGCATTGCTAAGCCGCCGGGAAATCCAGTAAAACCACCAAAGCCAATCGCCACATCAGGGCGACGGCGGAAAATTAAATTCAATGCGATGAGTATTGCTTTGGCTTGCACCCAAGGTTGGCTCAGCTTTTTTATCCAGCCTTTACCGCGAACACCTGAAATATCCAAAGTCACCAAATCAATACCATGCTGCGGAACTAAACGAGTCTCCATTGCGCCTTTTGCGCCCAACCAAACCACGTCCCAACCCTCAGCACGAATCGCATTCGCAACTGCAAGCGCAGGGAAAATATGCCCGCCCGTACCACCCGCCATCACCAATAGGGTACGTTTTTTCATACGTTATACCCCCGAATCATTTGGCGATTTTCATAATCAATACGCATTAAAAAACCCAGCGCCAATAAATTGGCCACAATGCCTGAACCACCAAAAGACAGTAAAGGAAGTGTTAGTCCTTTGGTCGGCATTACACCCATATTCACGCCAATATTAATCACGGCTTGGAAACCAATCCAAATACCCACGCCTTGCGCGGCTAATGATTGCCAATGCCGCTCTAATTTATTTGCTTGCACACCAATTGAAAATGCCCGAAATACTAAAAAGGCAAATAAAGAAATCACGATGGCAACACCAACAAAGCCAAATTCTTCAGCAATAATCGCCATTAAAAAATCGGTATGCGCTTCGGGTAAATAAGATAGTTTTTCAACGCTTAAACCCAAACCTACACCAGTGAATTCACCTCGACCAAATGCAATCAGTGAATGACTTAATTGATAGCCTTTGCCGTACGGGTCTTGCCAAGGATCTAAAAAGCCCAAAACCCGAGCACGGCGGTAGGGACTGGTCGCAATCAGCATAAAAAATGCCCCACCCAGCACAATGACTAGACCGGCAAAAAGCTGCCAGCTAAACCCCGCCAAAAATAAAATGCCCACTGCAATCGCAGTCACCACGATTAATGCGCCCATATCGGGTTGCGCCAACAAGAGTCCACCGACCACGGTCATCACGATGGCCAATGGAAATAAGACTTTAGAAAAACTCTCAGACATTTTGGCGCTCATGCTGCTGTTTTTACGCACGCTGTAATCAGCGGCATACAGCACCACAAAATACTTAACCAATTCCGACGGCTGTAAATTAATTACAACTAAGCTCAGCCAACGCCGACTACCGTTTACTTCTCGGCCAATGCCTGGAATCAACACTAAAATAAGTAAAACAATGCCGCCAATAAACAAAATTGGGGCATATTTACGCCAAGTCTCTGTGGGAATATTGAATGCAAGAAATGCAGCAGCGCATCCCACCAACAAAAACATTGCATGACGAATTAAAAAATAATTCGATTTAAAACCCGTATCTTTATCGACTTCCGCCATCGCAATCGATGACGAATACACCATCACCAAACCAATCGTCAGCAGCATCACGATGCACCAGAAGAGCAGCTGATCGTAGGCGCTCATCGTCGGCTTCATTCGCTTCATGGCTTGATAAAAGATTTGCCGCATTAATGCTCCAAACCTTTTACTGCCGCAATAAACACTTCTGCGCGATGGTGATAGTTTTTAAACATATCCAAACTGGCGCAGGCTGGCGAGAGCAACACTACATCGCCACTTTCTGCAAAATTGCTCGCCACCGTAACAGCCATCTCCAGCGAGGGCACCATCATCACAGGCAAGTAATTGTCGTCATCATCGGGCAAGTAAGCAGAAGTCGCCTCATTGAGGACTTCGGCCAAAGCAGGCGCATCGCGCCCAATCAGCAACACAGCACGGCAAATTTGCTCGCAAGCCTCAAGCAATGGCGAAAAGTCTTGCCCTTTACCATCGCCACCTGCAATCAGCACTACGGGGCGTGTCATGCCTTTAAGGGCAGCCTCGGTCGCGCCAACATTGGTGCCTTTTGAGTCGTCGTAATAGGCAACGCCATTAATTTCAGCGACAAACTCAACCCGATGCGGTAAACCTTTAAAGTTTTTCAGCGCACTCACGAGCGGCGAAATAGGCAATCCCACCGCACGACACAAGGCGATTGAGGCCAAGGCATTCACTGCATTGTGTAAGCCGGCTACCGGCAACTCCGCAGCGGTCATCAACTCCACATCACCGTGGCGCAGACTAAAACCACCCTCAATTTCAAGAACGCCATACTCTGTTGCACTACGTGGTGTATCTGCCCCAAACCATATTACATCCCTAGCTTGGCGAGCCATACCCCGGCACCAGCCATCTTCACGATTTAGGATTTGCACGCCCACGCCAGCGAAAATACTGGCCTTGGTCGCCGCATAGTCTTTCATACCGTCATAACGATCCAAATGATCTTCTGAGACGTTCAATACAGTCGCTGCAGCGGGGACTAAAGAGAATGTCGTTTCCAACTGAAAACTCGATAATTCCAATACCCAAATATCCGGCCATTCGCCGCGCGCTTCCCACTCAGCCAATGCGGCGAGCACAGGTACGCCAATATTGCCGGCCATCACCGTACTTTTGCCTGCGGCTTCGCACATCTGCGCGACCATCATGGTCACCGTAGATTTACCGTTGGATCCCGTAATCGCAATCACTTGACTAGGCTTGCCGACTAAAGCTTGCGCCAATAGCTCAACATCACCGACCACCTTGATACCGTGCGCAATGGCAGTGGCAATTTCGGGCGTCGCCAGCGGCACACCTGGACTGGTAATCAGTAAATCGGCATCGGCAAACGTATCAACATTAAACGAACCAAGACGTAACTCAACTTCGGGCAACTCAGCCTGTAGATTGGCCAAATTCGGCGGCGTAACTCGGCTATCTGCTACCGTGACGCGAGCCCCCTTGCCACTCAACCAGCGTGCGGTCGCCAAGCCGGTATCTCCCAAGCCAACAACGATGCAATGCTTTGCTTTGTATTCCATTTTTGCTTACCGTAGTTTCAAGGTGGCTAAACCCACCAAGACCAAAAGCATGGTGATAATCCAGAAACGAACCACGACCTGGGTTTCTTTCCAGCCTTTCAATTCATAATGATGGTGCAGCGGCGCCATGCGGAAAACACGTTTTCCGGTCATTTTGAAACTGGCGACTTGAATCATCACCGAAAGCGCCTCAACCACAAACACGCCACCCATGATCAGCAAGACGATTTCTTGGCGAACAATCACCGCCACCATGCCCAAGCCCGCGCCCAGCGCTAATGCGCCGACGTCGCCCATAAATACTTCGGCGGGATAAGCGTTGAACCACAAAAAGCCCAAGCCCGCACCCACAATTGCAGCACAAAACACGATCAACTCACCCGCACCCGCGACATGAGGGACGCCAAGGTAAGTTGCAAACTTAAAATTGCCTGCCACATAAGCAAAAATACAAAATGCCCCTGCAACCAACACCACGGGCATGATTGCTAAACCATCCAAACCATCCGTGAGATTGACTGCGTTGCTCGTACCCACGATGACGAAATAGGTCAGGATACAAAAACCAATCGCGCCAAATGGATAAATAATTTCTTTGTAAAACGGAATAATAAATCCGGTATTACTTGCATCGCTGCCAAAACTCACCAAAAACAGACCTGCACCAATCGCAATCGCAGATTGCCAAAACATCTTGGCCTTGGCTGACAAACCTTTAGGATTTTTCAGGGCGACTTTTTTGTAATCATCGACAAAACCAATCACGCCAGTTGCCAAAGTAACGACCAGTACCAACCAAATATACTTATTGGTCAAATCACCCCATAGCAAGGTGGTCAGGCCAATCGATAGCAATATCAACGTGCCGCCCATTGTTGGCGTACCCGCTTTAATCAAATGCGTTTGCGGGCCATCGTCGCGCACCGCTTGACCGACTTTCAATTCAGCCAGCTTACGAATTACCCATGGACCTAAAGTCCATGAAATAGTTAATGCGGTAATCGTTGCCAATACCGCACGCAAGGTGAGGTAATTAAATACATTAAAGGCGCGAACCGATTCGCCGAGCCATTGCAACAACATCAGCAACATGGCGTCACTCCTTCTAAGGCAATTACAATTTCTTCCATTCGCATAAAGCGCGAACCTTTCACTAATACGTGCGACTTAGGCGTTAGCACGGTATTAAGCGCGGTCAATAAATCAGCTTTGCTTGTAAAGTGCTGGCCTTGCGCGCCAAACGCCGAAGCCGCGTGTGCCATCTGTTCACCTACGGCAAACAACGCACCAATACCTTGCTGCTGTGCATAAGCGCCAATTTCTGCATGGCGCTCAGCGGCATCAGCGCCCACTTCGCCCATATCACCCAACACAAGGATTGTGGGCTGCGACGTGCTAGCACCAATTGCAGCCAGAACATCAA
>CAUPHX010000143.1:0-8241 GCA_963511125.1 uncultured Deefgea sp.
GCATCGGCAGAAAAATCCGCATCAATACTGGCGCGCACCTCGCGCCAGAGCGTCGCTTGCCAGGCCTCGTCAGGGCCTAAGTCCAATAACAGGCCCGACTCCCAAGCGGCAATCCAATCACTACGAAACACCAAGTATTGATCGAACACATCCGCCAGCTTGCCCGCTAAAGCCATGCGTCGCCGTGCGTCGCCCTCGATCAAATACGCTTCAACAATCGGGCTAGCCTGTTGCGCCTCGGAGTGCGGAAATAGACCAAACATTCGCCACGCCAGTGGGCTTGAGCTATACGGCGAGTCAGCCTGCACATGCGGCATGGCGTCCTTGAGCAAGGACCAGACAAAACTCGCAGGCAGCTGAAAATCAATCCCCGCACAAATACCAACCCGATCTGCGAGTTTAAAGCGCAACCAGCGCTCCATCCCTTTGCTCGATACAATGATTTTTTCGCTTGCAAACGGATCACTGAGCGCCACGCCATATAAGGCTTGCAGCAATTCAAATAAATTTTCAAGGCGATTGGATTGGTAGATATTGAGGCGACTAGACATGCGAATACCGAAATGAATGGCGTCGCTTATTCTACCCTTTAAACTGACTTATATTGTCGGAATCAAATCTTAACAACATGGCGAGAACAAAAAAAAGCGCCATTTCATGGCGCCAATTTTCGTTAAGGTATACGGCTATAGAGCATATAAATAAAAGCGCGTAAATAAATACCTACCCCAGAGCCATCTCTCGCTGCACCAAGCCATCGGCAGAACGTAACAAATCAACCATCGCACGATCAAACAATTGCGACTCTTCCAAGAAACGCACCCGATCTCGCGCAAACAAGCGTCGGAAAGCGCGCAAACTCAACACAGAGGGTTCTTCGTGTCCTTCTACCACTAAAACAATCGCATTTTGATTGGCTTTGGTCCAACTGAGCTGCGCCAATTGCGGGCTGCCGTTAATATTGATCTCAATTGCAACACCATTGCCAAGCTGCTGAATGAATTCGGCATTGTCGTTCGTGCTTTGCTGCAAAGCTTCGGCGGGGGTTTCTAAGCCCAGTTCGGACTCAATAATTTGATCAATCAGATTGAGTTTATTTTCTAAAGCACCAATGGCTTCTTCAATAAAGACCGGATTGAGCGGTTCGCTCGCTTCGGCCTCGCTTGGCGCATCGGTATACGCAGCGAGCATAAAATCGCGAAATTCTTCGTGAATCATCGACAAAGGTGGCGGCGGCGCGGCCAAATCGCCACTCCCTGCCCGCATCGCCAAACGATGCGCATCGACTAAATGGGTATTTAATTCTTGAATTTGCGCTGGCCTCCACTGCAAACTCAAGACGCCTTCACGCAAAGTTGACACCATATTCGGTATTAGGCCGAGTAATAACTTACACTCTTCACGATCCACTTTAGGCGCCAAACTCCAAATCAAATCAGGTACCAGCAAGCGATAACGCTGCTCTTTGTCTGGTGTTTCTCGCCCTGCCAACTCAATCGCGCGCGACCAACTCGTCACTAGAAAATCATGCAAAAACGGTTCAATCGTATACGGCAACAATGCGTCGGATATCATTGCGGTAATCCGAGCAAAGTGTAAAGTCCGCTGCTTAGCGTGATCCAAAACTTGCGCTGCCGTACTGGCCATTTTTTCGCAATGCGCCAATTCATTGGCGACCCCCGAATCTAATTCATCCAGCATCAAAGTAAACAGATTGAGATCTTCTGTCTCATCCGCCAAAATAACCCCAACAATGCGGCAAATCTCAGCATTAACGCGCTCGGCACTGTCGCTATTATTTTGCATGCCCAATGAAATGGAGCCAATTCGATTGACCAACAAGCGCGCTGGGTGGGTTTTTCGGGCAAATAAATTGGGGTCTTGCAGGGCGATTTTCAAAACTAAAAACTGCAAACGCCCCAACTGCGCTCGAACTTCGGCAGGAACTTTGCTATCTCGCAAGATAAATTCAAACAGCATCGCGACAACGTCAATTGTCATCGACTCATCAACATCAGCCGCAATGTCACTGAGTTGTTGGCGCTGTTCAAGAATCAAGTTACGAATTTTGCCGTCAGGCCCCCACATCCCTTCCGTGGACGGCGTCGAAATTTGAATCAGATTTTGTACCGAATGCGCTAATGGTGCGCTAACCCGGCGCATCGGATGCGGCGCAATATCATCACCAAATGGCGCGTCAACAGCACCCATTTTTGACATACTGCTGCCAGTAAAGAAATGCTTAAGCACTTGACCTGCACTCTTAACATCACTCAGCCACGACTTAGCGACGGTACGGCCTGTCGAGTGGCCTGAATTTGATGACGTACCCGCATCGCCAACAGACGTTTGAGCCAAGTCAGAACCCGCGTGTATCGATTGAACATAATCCATTAGCTGATCTTCTGATCGAGTCATTCGCTCTGAAGTGCCCGCGGCGGCAATGCTTGAATTCGATGAATTGCCCGCATAATGTGACGCAGCATCAGCCGCAAAGTCAGAAGCAGCGCCTTGTAACTGACTCCTTTCAAGTTCGTTCTCAAGATTGGTCGATTCTGTTGCGGAATCTGCCCGCGAGCCAAGCTGAGATAAGTCAGGCTGTTTTCGCACCTTAAGCTGCAATTGGGCGGCAATCCCGTGCTGAGCCAACAAGGCATTTAATGCCTCATAAATAGGGGCGATATGAACGCACATTGATTCAGTTAATTGCCCCAAAAGCACGGGGATCAGCACGTGATCTTCAACTGTTTCTTCTAATGCCGTCGCGAAAGCCCGCGAAATGACATAAGTTCGAAACGGGTTTTCCCGCTCTTTGATCACATCCTGCTCAAACAGCAAAGCAATTCGAATATTTAAATCGCGTAATGGTTCTTCTGCTTCTTGCCGAAATCGCACGGTAATTTGATCAATATGCAGCTCCTCTTCAAACGAAGCCGATTCAACCAACGACAAGCCCGCAGCACCGATACCATCAAAAAAAGACGGGCGAAAATTGCTGTACGCGGTTTGAAAACTACGATGCACTAACTGTTCAATGGTTTTGACTAGGTGCTGCTCTAGCACCGCGCCATGCGTCATAACAAATTGACGCGCCTCCAAAAGTTGGCGCTGTTCCACCATGGAGCTAGCGCGATCCGCTTTGCTAAATAATTGCGAAACGACCTGTTCCAGCGCCACAGAAACTCTTTGATTAAATTCGGCGAGGAAGGTCGAGCGAGTCGCAATTAATAAATCGTTTCGATCCATTTTTTTAGCCGCCATGAAGAAAGTCAAATCCTGTCTATTTACTTTGTAAAAAATGATGCTGAAAATTTTGCGGATTCTATCACCATTTTCTTACAAGTAATTTCTTATCCAACAGTATAGATACACGAACGGTCATAATACCAAGCGATACAATTTGCTGAGTAACTCCTGTCATTCAACTCAGCATATTCTGTACAATCAAACGCAACTTAATGAAAGGAAAACAAGCTGTGTTTCGTCTATTTGAAAGCCTTGTTCATCCCTATCCAGAACAAGAAAATAAAACCTTGCCCCATCGCTGCAGTACTTTTATTTGGCGCTGCACCAAAGGCTTGCGCCCATTAATATTTAGCATGATGTTGTGCACTGCCCTGATTGGCGCATTTGAGGCTATTTTATATAGCTTACTGGGGCACTTAATTGATTGGCTCGCTCAAATTGAACCAAGCCAACTCTGGCAACAAGAACAAAACCGCTTGTATTTAATTGCTGGCGTACTTTTACTGAGCCCGATTATTGTGGGCCTACAAACGCTACTCAAACATCAAGCTTTAGCGGGTAATTTCCCGATGCTGCTGCGCTGGAATTTTCACCGTCAAATGCTAGCGCAAAGTATGAGCTTTTATCAGGACGAATTTGCCGGCCGTGTCTCGGCCAAAGTGATGCAAACCGCGCTGGCGGTTCGCGAAGTGGTGTTTATCGTGACCGACATCATGGTCTTTGTCGCTATCTACTTTTTTACCATGCTGGCTGTCGCGGGAAGTTTTGATCTCTGGCTACTGGCACCGCTGCTTGGATGGATGCTGCTGTATATCGCTGCGATGTGCTATTTCGTACCACGTCTTGGCAAAGCGGCGCAAAGCCAAGCCGATGCTCGCTCTTTAATGACAGGGCGAATTACCGACGCGTACACCAATATCGCCACGGTGAAATTATTTTCCCACGGCCGCCGTGAAGCGGCTTTTGCTCGTTCGGCAATGCAAGAGTTTATGCATACCGTCAATGGGCAAATGCGCTTGGTGAGTGGCTTTGAAGTGGTCAATCACACGCTTAGTATCTTGCTCATTTTAGCCAGTACCGCTACCGCGCTACATTTATGGAGTTTAGGCCAAGTGACTGCAGGCGCGGTGGCGGCTTCATTGGCGATGGCGATGCGTTTAAACGGCATGTCGCAATGGATTATGTGGGAAATCGCCGCGCTGTTTGAGCACATCGGTACTGTACAGGACGGCATCAATACGCTAACCACACCGCACCAAGTGCTCGATGAACCCAATGCGCCCGTCATTCACGTGCCACGTGGCAAGGTGCAATTTGACCAAGTTAATTTTGGCTACGACAGCGATCGCCTACTACTCAATCAATTGTCTTTGCAAATTCAAGCGGGCGAAAAGATTGGTTTGGTGGGGCGCTCTGGCGCGGGCAAATCGACCATCGTCAATTTATTGCTGCGTTTCTATGAAATCAACGATGGGCAGATTTTGATCGATGGACAAAATATCGCCAAAGTTCAGCAAGAAAGCCTGCGCGCTCACATTGGCATGGTGACGCAAGACACGTCACTACTGCATCGCTCGGTACGTGAAAACATACTCTACGGTCGCCCTGACGCCAGCGATGCCGATATGATCGCCGCCGCCAAACGCGCCGAAGCGCATGACTTCATCTTGATGCTTAGCGACCCTGCGGGCCGTACTGGCTATGACGCCCATGTCGGCGAACGCGGCGTCAAACTTTCAGGCGGACAGCGCCAACGAATCGCCATCGCTCGGGTCATGCTCAAAGACGCGCCGATTTTGTTATTGGACGAAGCCACTAGCGCGCTCGACTCTGAAGTTGAAGCCGCCATTCAAACCAGTCTGTATCGCTTGATGGAAGGCAAAACCGTCATCGCCATCGCGCATCGACTCTCGACTATTGCGGCGATGGATAGACTGATCGTGCTCGATCAAGGGCGGATTGTCGAACAAGGCAATCACCAAGAGTTGCTTGAGCACGGCGGTTTGTATGCCAGACTCTGGGCGCATCAAAGTGGTGGCTTCTTGGGTGAGGAAGAATAGATTCAATATGTATTTATCTTTAGGCCATAAATTATATACTCCACAGAGCAATACCCACAGGAAATCATGTCTCCCTTGTTTAGAAAATTTGCATTTTCAGTGTTACGCCGCCCCAAGTTGGCGGCGGCTTTGCTCAAATTGGGTTTTAACTTCTATCCCGCCATTCGCCGCACAGGTTGCCGCGTCAGCCATATTTCGCCCGATGTGCGGGAAATCACGGTTAAACTGCCGCTCAATTGGAAAACGCGCAATCTGAATGGCAGCCTGTTTGGCGGCAGTATGTTTGCTGCAACCGATCCTTTTTACATGAGTATGCTGTATTTCAATCTGGGTGATGACTATGTCGTCTGGGATAAAGGTGGCACGATACGCTTTAAACGCCCTGCGCTCAGCACACTGACTGTGCAATTTAAACTCGACGACGCCGAACTCACTGAAATTCATCAGTTACTGGCCATCACTCCCGAAATCACCCGTACTTATCCGCTACAACTGATCAATCATCAAGGGGATATCTGCGCCGAAGTAGAACGCGTCGTTTATATCGCGCACAAGTCAGCCTACGAACAAAAACAAATTGAGCGCAAGCAACACAAAGACAAGCTGCAAAATAAAAATGACGTGCAATAATTAATCTCCACCACCACTTTGAGGTAAGCACATGTTTGGCAAATTAGCAGCAGATGCACTAGGTCTCAGTGATATTGGCTCGGTCGTCAAACCATCCGATTACGATAAGGTCGATGCCGATGATTATGTTTTCCACGAAGACAATGAAAAAATATACTTCCTGATTAAATCGAAAACCGATGAATACTGCTTTACCAATAAAGCGCTGATTCATTTGGACGGCACCAGCGCGATGAGCAAAAAGCGTATGCTCTATCGCTACAGCTACCATGCCTACCCGATTACCGATGTTCATCTCGAAACTGCGGGTACGGTCGACATGGACGTGGAGATCAAATTTACCTTTGGCAATAAATCGTTCTCAATTGACGTGCATAAAAAACACCTCGAAGAGCTAAAAGACCTCTACAAATCTTTGCTTAAAATTGCCGAAACGATGCATGAGAACGAAGTCGCGCACGACAATGCTAAAGCCAGCCTGCAATTGGCGGCGACGACGCTAGGTCGTGGCCAAGTCGGTGGCACGCCGGTCGTAGAAGCATTTAAAGAACTCAACCAAAGCGCATTTAGCTGGCTTTCCGCCGCGCAGCAAAAATACGTCATCAAGGATTTTGGCTTTGTGTTTGAGCGTTATCTGCCTCCTGTATCCGCCAATTAAGCATCTAAGGGGCCGCTCAGTGCAGCCCCTTGCTGCTGAGGATTCCAAACAATGCAATTAGTGCGATTACAAATCACTAATTTCCGCGGCATCAGTCAGATTGACTTATCGCTTGATCCCAGTGCAACAGCGCTATTTGGTGAAAATAACTGGGGGAAAACCAGCCTCATTAGCGCACTCTGCCGCTGCTTAAGTAACCCTGCCCCCATTGCAACGCTATTTACCCATGATGATTTTCATCGCATAAACAACTCGCGCGCCAGCATTGCTCGTCGACTTAATATCACGCTATTTTTTAAAGCCAATGACAAAGAAGCTCAGTCATTCACTGAATTGTGTTGGCCCGACAATAACGGAACGCCAATGCTGGCCTTACGTTTTGCTGCGGAACGTTTCGGCCATACCGAAATTCATGCCAAACGGGTGTTTGTCGGCAGCGATGGCGCCGAGCTAGATCATGAACAGAGCGATGCACTGGCGGTGCAACTCATTGAGCGTCATCCCGTGCTACGGTTTCGCGATATGCAACTCACGGATTGGTTAGAACATCCGCGACTGGCCAATCAGCCTCGTCCGGACGATCCTGAGCTGACCGCCAGCGACGCAGTGCGAGCAGTGTTTGAACGTATTTTAACCCTGCCCCATCAATTGCATCCGCAAGAACTCAGCTCTGGCTTAGCCGCCATGCAAGCCCTGCTCGAAGAACAAGCGCAGTTTTTACAAGGTAAAGCACCGCAGCGTTTAGCCGAGCAAATTGCCGCTGCACCGCTTAACTTTCGCAATGAAGACAGCTTGATTGACATTGCCAATCGCTCCGGCTCTAGCTTGCGCCGTGTAACGCTGCTGATTTTACTCGGCGCCCTTCTTACCGCGCGCGGCGAGAATCCAATGCACGCCGATGCAGAACCGATTTTGGTGATGGAAGATCCTGAAACACACTTACACCCCATTCAGTTGGCGATGATTTGGGGTCTGATTGAACAACTCACCCTGCAAAAAATCATCACCACCAATAATGGCGATTTACTCGGCAGCTTTATGCAAAGTGGATTACGGCGTTTAGTGCGCCAGCCCAACTATGTCCATGTGTACCAACTTTCGGCCGACGCCTTATCCTTAAGTGATGCTCGCAAAGTGGCGTTTCATATCCGCAGCAATCGCGCCAGCAGCATGTTTGCCCGTGTCTGGTTGCTGGTTGAAGGCGAAACCGAGTTTTGGCTATTTCCAGAACTAGCGCGAATTTCTGGCGTTAATTTCCCGCTCGAAGGCATCCGTTGCGTCGAATTTGCGCAAGCTGGGCTGGCCCCATTGATTAAATTTGCCGATCATTTGGGCATCAAGTGGCACGTCATCTGCGATGGCGATGACGCAGGACTCAAATACCAGCAACGCGCACAACGTTTATTAAAAAATCGCGACGAACAGCGCCATATCACGATGCTCAATGAACGAGATATCGAACATTATTTATGGCAAAACGGTTTTGCCGACACCTTTAAAAATGCAGCCGCCCCGCGCGGCGTACCTAACGCTTATTATCAGGCGGCACTCGACAAACAAACCGAACTAGAGGATGAAGAGATCATTACCCGTGCGCTGCGCTAGCACAGCAAACCGGGCATGGCGCTTGAATTCGCCGAGGCCGCC
>CAUPHX010000144.1:0-8237 GCA_963511125.1 uncultured Deefgea sp.
GGCGCTGCAGCATTGGATTTGGCTTATGTGGCTTGCGGTCGTTTTGATGGTTTCTTTGAATTCGATTTGAAACTGGTCGATATCGCCGCCGGCACGCTGTTGGTGCAAGAAGCAGGTGGTTTGGTAACTGACTTGAACGGTGAGGAAAAATTCCTCGAGTCAGGCGACGTACTCTGCGGTACGCCACGCGTATTCGGACAAATGTTGTCGCTGATTCGCGGTCATTTGAAATAAATAGCTGATTATTTGAAGAATAAAAAAGCCGACTTTGTGTCGGCTTTTTTGTTGAAGTGTTTGGCTGTGTTTGTATGGAATTTGCCGTTAGCTAATAGGGCGCTGGCTAAGAGTTAGCTGGCTCGATGCAGGACGAGGCCACCTTTCAGTAAGAGCGGTTCAACGGTTGTAAAACCCGCCGCGAGTAAGGCCAATTTTTGCTCTTCAACCGTCATGTATAGCTGAGTATTGCTCATTCCCCCATCGCCCGAAAAGTGATCGCAAACTAGATAATTGCCATCAGCTAACAGTAGCTCGCGCACTTGACTGTGCAAGGTAGATGCATGACATTTGTGGCGCAACTCATGCACAGCTTGATTGGTCACAACAAAGTCAAACTGACCTAGCCCACTGATCCAGTGTGGATCTAAAAAGCTACGCTCGATAAATTTAACGCGAGCAGCCAGCATCCCCAGTCGCTCTGAAGCCAGTTGATGCATTGCGGCTGAGAAGTCGAGTGCGACATAATCAATGTACGGTAGCGAACTAAGAAGGTGCTCAGCTAAGAATCCGGGGCCTGAACCAAGTTCAAGCACACGCATGGGTTTGCTATCGGCTGAAGAAGTGGCTAAGGCAAAAGCGGTAAAGAATTCATTTCTATAAGGCCGTTTAAGTAGTGCTGAATCAGCCCATTCGCGAGCATCTTCCATATTGCGGAGGTCGATCGGGCTAGGTACGTCCATTTGCATGATGTCTACCTAATGCATTGAAATTTAAAAAATCAGCTATTTTTCCGAGATTAGTGTATGGGTATGTTGCTGTAGGCAATAAAGTAATTCGATTAGAGCTATATACATATCATCAATTGTTGAGTAATGCTTGGTAAATTTCCGGTTTGAAACCCACTTGCGTTTGGCTGTCTGTGACTAACACTGGGCGTTTAATGACGGATGGGTTGGCGATCATCACGGCAATTGCGCTGTTGGTGTCGACAACGCTGGCTTTGCTTGCATCGTCTAATTTTCGCCAAGTAGTGCCTTGTTTATTAATTAAAGGCTCCCAGCCAATCGCTGCAATCCATGCTTGGACTTGTTCGGCACTAAGACCTTGTTTTTTGAAGTCATGCCATTCGTAGTCAACGCCATTCTCGGTGAGCCAAGTGCGGGCTTTTTTTACGGTGTCGCAATTTGGGATGCCGAACAATTTCATGTTTTATCCAAAATAAAAAAGGCCGCCAAGGCGACCTTGTCGGTGTGTTGTTGCTTAATGTAGTGATAGATCGAAAGAAATATCGGGTTCGGCGGGTTTGTCGTTGGCTGCTCTGCGACTGGTTTCTTGTTCCTGTACCGATTGGGCGTTATTGACCATCCAAGACAAGTTGGTCGCCGAATCGGCATTGCGCAGCGCTTCGTCGAGTTCGACTTCGCCATCACGATACATTTTATACAGCGATTGCTCGAACGTTTGTGAGCCTTCAGAAAGGGATTGCTCCATTGCTTCTTTAATCTCGGAAAGCTCGCCGTTTTTGATGAGTTCAGCAATGCGATTGGTGTTGAGCATGACTTCGACGGCAGGTTTAAGTTTGCCTGTGTTTTTGCAGCGCACTAAGCGTTGCGAAATAATTGCTTTGAGTGATGTTGATAAATCGTAGAGTAGTGACTCGCGGGCTTCTTGTGGGTAGAAGTTCACAATCCGGCTCAGTGAGTGGTAGCTGTTGTTGGCGTGTAGCGTCGAAATACACAAATGGCCTGCTTGCGCGTATTGCATTGCATAAGTCATCGTAGCGCGGTCGCGAATTTCACCAATCATCAGTACATTGGGGGCTTCACGCATTGCATTACGCAGTGCGTCGTCATAGCTGTGGGTATCTGTGCCGACTTCGCGTTGATTGACCAGCGATTTTTTGTGGCTATAGATAAACTCAATCGGATCTTCCATTGTCAAGATGTGACCGCTGTGATTTTCGTTGCGATGTTCGAGCATCGCTGAAACGGTCGATGATTTGCCTGAACCAGTAGCGCCGACTACGAGAATAATCCCGCGTTTTTCCATGACCAAATCTTTGAGAATTTCGGGCATGAAGAGTTCTTCGAGCGTGTCGGCTTTGGGTTTAATAAAGCGTGCTACTAATGCAACACTGCCGCGACTTTTGAACACGTTCACCCGAAAATTGCCAACGCCGCTGACGGGGTAGGCAAAGTTCATTTCGAGGTCACGCTCAAAAGTAGCGACGCGGGCTTCGCCCATCAGCTGATAGGCGAGTTGTCTAACGTGCTCGGCGCTCAGCACTTGATTGTTGATCGGGTGGCAAGTGCCTTGAATTTTAATCACTATTGCCGAATTGGCGGCTAAAAACAGATCAGATGCGCTGCGTTCGGCCATAAGTTTAAAAAACGGCAATAGATTCATTTTGGATCCTTGGTGCGGAATAATTTAATTGCGAAGCTCTCGGCGCAAAATTTTACCTACATTCGATTTGGGTAGGCTATCTCTAAATTCAATGACACGTGGAATTTTGTAGTTGGTAAGTTGCCCACGGCAAAATTCGATGAGCTGTTCACTCGTCAATTGTGGGTCTTTTTTAACCACGAAAAGCTTAACCGCTTCGCCCGATTTTTCATCGGCAACGCCAATACAGGCGACTTCAAGAACCCCAGGATGATTGGCGACGACATCTTCAATCTCATTTGGGTACACATTAAATCCTGAAACCAAAATCATGTCTTTCTTGCGGTCGACAATTTGGAAAAAACCGCTTGGTTTCATGATGGCAATGTCACCGGTCGCTAAAAATCCATCTTCGCCTAGAATTTGAGCGGTTTCTTCGGGGCGATTCCAATAGCCTTTCATCACTTGCGGTCCGCGAATAAATAACTCGCCACGTTCGCCTGTCGGGACGACAAGGCCTGCATCGTCACGGATTTCAGCGGTGGTGAGTGGAATGGGTAGGCCAATCATGCCGTTGAATTCTGTGGTGTTGATCGGATTCATGATGGCTGCAGGTGAGGTTTCGGTGAGGCCGTAGGCTTCAACCAGCGTAACGTGAGTGATCTTTTTCCATTTGTCTGCGACGGCGTGCTGCACCGCCATGCCGCCACCGAGGCTAAATG
Organism: uncultured Deefgea sp.; assembly: GCA_963511125.1. Lineage (GTDB taxonomy): Bacteria > Pseudomonadota > Gammaproteobacteria > Burkholderiales > Chitinibacteraceae > Deefgea. The sequence continues at coordinate 3,324 of CAUPHX010000144.1, forward strand.
TCCAGCGAGAGAAGTCCAGTTTGGCAAAATCAGCGTTATTTAATAAGGCATTAAATAGTGTGTTGACACCGGTCATGCCGGTGACCGGATATTTGGCCAGCGTTTTTACAAAATCCGGAATGTCACGCGGATTGGTAATGAGCAAATTAGTTGCGCCTATTTTGCTAAATACCATGCAGTTCGCTGTCAAAGAAAAGATGTGGTACAGCGGCAAGGCGGTCACGATCATTTCTCTCCCTTCTTTGACGACGGGACTAATCCATGCATGCGCTTGCTGCATGTTGGCGACGATATTGCCGTGCGTTAGCATCGCACCTTTGGCAACACCGGTGGTGCCACCGGTATATTGTAAGAAAGCAATGTCATCGTGGTTGAGTTTTGCCTCTTGCAGGGTATTACCCTCTCCGTACTGGAGTGCTTGGCTAAGGGTGATATGCCCTGCTAGGGTATAGGGTGGCACTAGTTTTTTAATGTAACGAACAACACTGTTAACGAGTAATTTTTTTGGGAAGCCAAATAAATCACCCAATTCAGTCACTATCGTGTGTTTTATTTTGGTATTTTGGATGACGCTTTCAAGCGTATGGGCAAAGTTGGCCAAAATTAGAATGGTTTCGGCACCCGAGTCGTTGAGTTGATGTTCAAGTTCGCGGGGTGTGTACAGTGGGTTGACGTTAACGACGATATAACCCGCCCGCAAGATGCCAAAAATGGCGACGGGATACTGCAGCAAATTCGGCATCATGAGTGCCACACGCGAGCCGATAGGTAGTTTCAGCGTATGTTGTAGATAGGTTGCAAATAGGATTGATAGTCGGTCTAGTTCACCGTAGCTAATACTTTTACCCATATTAATAAATGCATCACGGTCGCGGTACTTGGCAACACTTTGCGCCATGACTTCAGGGATGGAGGCAAATTCTTCAAGGTTTACAGCGTCTGGAACACCGTTTGGGTAGTTTTCTAACCAAGGTTGGGTCATGATTGTCTCCGGTCGTTATTGTACTTTCTGAGTAAAAGTGTGCTAGAGACAAGTGCATCTTTATCAAGGAGTATTTCGCCAGCTTATCTTTTCTGTTAGAATCGGGGAAATCCCGTAAAAAATCATGCGGGAGTGCTTTCGAATGGTTTTAACGAATGGGCGCGCAATAGTTTGCAGCCCATTTTTTGTTTGTAGCTTTTAAGAAGGGAAGTATGGCGGTCAATCTGCAATCTGTGTTGGACAATACCTTACCGGGTTTAGGGTACGAATTAGTCGATTTCGAAATGGGCGAGCAGGGCTTGTTGCGCATTTTTATTGATAAAGAAGGCGGCGTCACCATTGACGATAGTGTGTTGGTGAGTAATCACCTATTACGCTTGTTTATGGTTGAAAATATTCCCCATGAGCGCCTCGAGGTGTCCTCACCGGGATTGGACCGCTTGATCAAAAAACCGGCGGATTTTGAGCGATTTGCCGGAGAGATGGTGAAGGTAAAGCTGCGTTTGCCCTTGCCTGATCGCCGTCGTAATTTAATCGGCAAGTTGTTGGGCTTGGTGGATGATCATGTGGTGATTGATGTTGCTGGCGAAGAGTTGAAACTAGCTCTGTCGAGCATTGATCGGGTGCGGATCGAACCGCAGTTTTAAGCTGTGTCACCTATTTGGCAAATACTGTTAATTTGGCTTTTGTTTGATGCCGGAGGACTAATTTATGAATCGTGAAATTCTAGTGCTGGTCGAAGCACTTGCGCACGAAAAAAATGTAGAAAAAGATGTTGTTTTTGGTGCGCTGGAATCTGCCTTGGCTTCCGCAACCAAAAAAACCTATCCCGATGAAGTTGAAATTCGTGTTTCGATTGATCGGCATACTGGCGCTTATCGTAGTTTTCGCGTTTGGGATGTGGTTGAAGATAACGATCACGAAGAGCCTTCGCGCCAAATCGCGATTACTGATGCGCCTGATTACAGTGCCGATCTTCAGTTGGGTGATGTCTGGGAAGTTGAACTAGATCCGATTGAGTTTGGCCGGATTGGCGCCCAAGCGGCAAAGCAAGTGATTTTGCAAAAAATCCGCGATGCAGAGCGCGAACAAAACTTGAATGATTTCCTTGAGCGCCGTGAACACATTGTTTCTGGCAGCATCAAGCGCATTGAGCGTGGCAACGCAATTTTGGAATTGGGCAAGCTTGAGGCTATTTTGCCTCGCGACCAAATGATTCCAAAAGAAAACTTGCGTGTTGGTGATCGTGTTAAAGCGTTCTTGCTGCGTGTTGATCGCAATGGTCGTGGTCCGCAATTGGTCTTGTCACGAATTGCTTCTGAATTCATGGCGAAGTTGTTTGAGCTGGAAGTGCCAGAAATCGAAAACAACTTGATCGAATTGAAGGGCGTTGCGCGTGATCCTGGTATGCGTGCCAAGATTGCTGTTAAGTCGAACGATCAACGTGTTGACCCACAAGGTACTTGTATCGGTGTGCGTGGTACTCGTGTTAATGCAGTGAGCAATGAACTTGCTGGCGAGCGCGTTGATATCGTGTTGTGGTCGCCTGATGCGGCACAATTTGCGATTAACGCTTTGTCGCCTGCTGAAGTGAGTTCGATCATCTTAGATGAAGATACGCACAGCATGGATGTTGTCGTTGATGAAGAAAATCTGGCGATGGCGATTGGTCGTGGTGGTCAGAATGTGAAGTTGGCGGCTGAATTGACGGGTTGGAAGCTCAATATCATGACCGTCGATGAAGCTGAAGAAAAGAACGAAGAAGAATTCATTAAGATTCGCGCCTTGTTTGTTCAAGCGTTGGATATTGATGAAGATGTGGCCAGTGTATTGGTGCAAGAAGGCTTTAATACGTTGGAAGAGGTGGCCTATGTGCCATTGAATGAAATGCTGGAAATCGAAGCGTTTGATGAAGAAACCGTGAACGAACTGCGCTCTCGTGCTCGTGATGCCTTGCTGAACCAAGCCATTGCGCGTGAAGAACGACTTGAGCATCAGTCCGAAGACCTGAAGACGCTTGAGGGTATGACCTCGGAGTTGGCTGCATTGTTGGCCGATAAAGAGATACGTACCCGTGACGATCTAGCAGATTTGGCGGTCGATGAATTAACCGAAATGACTGGTATCGACGCAGAAACCGCTAAACAACTGATCATGAAAGCGCGCGAACATTTGTTCGCCTAAGGCGCGGGAGAGTAATCTATGAGTGAACCCAAAGTCAGCCAGTTTGCTGCCGAATTAAAGATGCCAACGCAGGAATTGTTACAACAATTGAAAGCGGCTGGTGTGAATAAAAGTAGTGCCGATGATGTTTTGAGTTCGGATGATAAGCAGCTCTTGTTAGGTCATTTGAAGCAAAAACACGGTCAGGCAGGTGATAAGCCAAAGGTAACTTTGGCGCGTAAAGAAACGACCGAAATTCGTAAGACAGATGCTACTGGCAAGTCGAAAACGATTCAGGTTGAAGTGCGTAAAAAGCGTGTTTTTGAAGCGCCTGAAGCGCCAGTGGCAAAAGTTGTTGAAGCTGTTGCGCCTGTCGTGGCTGCCGTTGCGACACCAAAGCCGCAGCCTGCAGCAGTAACGGTGATTGATGAGTCACAACGTCAAACACGTGAAGCAGAATCTCGTCGTCAGACTGAGCTGTATGCGCGTCAAGCTGCTGAAATGGCAGCGAAGAAAAATCGCGAACAAAAACCAGCTGCTGAGGTGGTTGCAGTTGCGGCAGTTGCGGTGCCAGAGCAAGTCGTAGCGCCTCAAGCGCCTGCGCCTGCAAAACAACCGCACTTACAGCAAGCCAAGCCACAAACACAGCAAGCAAAACCTCAGCAACAGGCTAAGCCTGCTGAGGCGGGAAAACCAGCTGTGAAGCCGCATTTGAAGCCGGGTCACGAAGCGCCGCGTGTAGGTGCTCGCGTTGATTTCCGTCGTCCAAAAGAAACGCCAATTCATGCGCCTGAAAAAGCTGCAGCGCCAGCGCCTGCAGCCGCTAAACCAGCGGATAAAAAAGGTGCGACACCGGCAGCTAAGAAAGACGAGAAAGGTGCTTGGAATGATGGTCGTCAGAAAAAGGGTATCAAAACTCGTGGCGGCGATACAGGTAACGATTGGAAGTCTAAGAAAGGCGGTAAACGCAATAATGCGGCTGCTCAAGCCGACAATGCCCATGCATTCGTTGCACCAACTGAGCCTGTAGCACGTGAAGTTGATGTGCCAGAAACCATTTCAGTGGCGGATTTGGCGCACAAAATGGCTGTTAAAGGCGTTGAAGTCGTTAAAGCACTGATGAAAATGGGCATGATGGTAACCATCAACCAAGTGCTGGATCAAGAAACGGCAATGATTATTGTCGAAGAAATGGGTCATACACCCGTTGCCGCCAAGTTGGATGATCCAGATATTTACTTGGATGAAAGCGATAAAACTGAACATGCAGTGACGTCGCGTGCGCCAGTGGTTACTGTTATGGGTCACGTCGATCACGGTAAAACATCATTGCTTGATTATATTCGTCGCGCCAAAGTAGCATCGGGCGAAGCGGGTGGTATTACTCAGCATATCGGTGCGTACCACGTTGAAACTGGCAAGGGAATGATTACCTTCCTTGATACCCCAGGTCACGAGGCATTTACTTCAATGCGTGCCCGTGGTGCTCAACTGACGGATATCGTCGTCTTGGTGGTTGCTGCGGATGATGGCGTGATGCCACAAACGATTGAAGCAATTCACCATGCGAAAGCGGCGGGCGTACCGATTGTTGTTGCCGTGAATAAGATTGATAAGCCAGAAGCCAACTTCGAGCGTATTCGTCAAGAGATGGTTGCACAAGAAGTGGTACCGGAAGATTGGGGTGGTGATACTCAATTTATCCATGTTTCAGCGAAAAAAGGCTTGGGTATTGATGAGTTGCTTGATGCGATTCTGCTGCAAGCTGA
>CAUPHX010000145.1:0-8204 GCA_963511125.1 uncultured Deefgea sp.
GATTGCTCAACGGAGGTGATCGCGATGACGCGATGGCCTTTTTCTTTGGCCAATAGTGCAAATTCAATCGGCAGCGCATTGCGCCCAGAGTTGGAAATCACCACGATTAAATCCCCCGCAGCGATGGGCTGCTCCGCCCATAAAATCGCCGCCAAACCCGGCAGTTTTTCTAAGGCTGAGCTACGCAGTGCGCCATCGGCGGTGGTGACGGTTGAATCGAGCACCGCATTGATATTGCCTAAGCCACCCGCGCGAATAAAGCCCTCTAGACCGATCATATGCGAATGACCCGTGCCCAAAATATGAATCATTTGGTCATCGATGATCGCATCAGCAAACCACTGCGCCGCCAACGGCATCGGCGTTAAATTGTGCTCGATCAGCCTGTCGATCCGACTTTGCAACTGGGTAATATATTCAAACATCAGTGCCTCTCTGGGTGAAAACAGCCATGATTGGATGCCGCCCCCTGCCGCAGCGTACATCGATGAAGATGTATTAACTTACTGCTGTTTGCAATAGCCGCCTACAAGGCAATACCCTGATGGGTTAGCTTTAGGATTTAGGCGCGATGGCGGCATGGCCAGCGGTGCGTCGTTTTCGGTGTGGCTGCCAGTTCACTCAAGCTATACGCAATTTCATCCCGAATATCGACTTACAAATAAAATAAGGTTTTGCTAGATTCAATTACTAATCTACAACGATTGTTGTCATCTTAAATTTAGTCGATCGTAGATTGAGGTGGTTTCCACTGTGATGAAGACCGCGCCAGAACACCGCAAGCCGCTACCCGAGTTGGGTGTGATGTATGGATGTTTGCTCTTTGTTCGGATTCGCGCTCATGACGCGTAGCATGCTCGCGCTAGTGGCTATTAAAAACGACTCACCAACGATTAATTGAACTCATTAAACCAATCCCTGCATCAGCTAGGTGGAGAATAAATCATGTCAGTGCAATCAATGAAGGTACGTACCCAACTGGGGCTTGGATTTGGCATCGTGATTCTATTGATGCTGATTGTGGGTATTTTGGCTTTTTCTCGGATCAACCAACTCAACCAATCCGTGGATAGAATCATTCATGATCGCTACCCAAAAACGGTAACCGCGAATAACCTCATCGACAATGTGAACCAAGTTGCGCGATCAAGTCGCAATATATTGCTCTGGACTGACCCTAAAAAAATCGACGCCGAATTTTCCGCGATTGCCGACGCCAGAGCGGCGAACACCACAGAATATAAAAAGCTAGAAGACACCATTACCAGCGAAGCAGGGATAAAACTGCTTGATGCTGCGACAGATCAACGAAAAATATTTTCAACCCAGCTCGATCGCTACCTTGTCCTCGCCAAAGACCCCGCCCAGAAAGAGGCTGCGACGACACAACTGCTGACTGAGTTACGCGACGCCCAATTGGCGTATCAAAAAACGATCACGACCTTGATTGAATTTCAGTCGAACTTAATGATTGAGGATGGCACCGCAGCGGAAAAGATGGCCGAATCAGCACAGAAGCTCATTGGTATCATCAGTCTTATTGCATTGCTGGTTGCGATATTCATAGCTTGGTTGATTGTGCGCACCCTGATGAAACAACTGGGTGGCGAGCCGTCGCAGGCGGCGGCGGTGGCATTGGCCGTTTCACAAGGCGATATGAGCAGTACTATCCAACTCAATAACAATGATACTTCCAGTGTGATGTTTGCCATGCAGCAAATGCAAGAAGCCATTAAACGCTTTATTGCCGAGCAAAACCACATGGCCGAGCAACACGCGCAAGGCTGGATTTCCAGCCAAATGGATGCAAAAAAATTCAATGGCTCTTTTGCCAAAATAGCCGATGAAGTCAATACGCTGGTTGGCTCGCACATCACAGTCAATACGCGAATCGTGGAAATCATCAGTGACTATGCGCGCGGCAACTTTAAAACCGATATGGAGCAGCTCCCAGGTGAACAAGCCAAAATCACCAGCGCGATTCAAAATGTAAAATCCTCACTGCTTGCCATCAGTAGCGACGTCAAACTACTGGCCGAATCTGGCTCTCGCGGCGACTTTAGCCAACGCGCCGATGCCAAAAAATACGAATTTATGTTCCAAGAGATGATTCAAAATCTGAATCAACTCACCGAAACGTGCGACATTGGTTTTAATGACGTGCTTCGCGTCTCCAGCGCTCTGGCCGCTGGTGATTTAACGCAATCGATCACTAAAGATTATCCCGGCCTATTTGGCCAAACCAAAAATGGCGTGAACGCCACGGTCACCGCACTGAAAAAAATCGTCGCCGACATTGAGCACAGCGTCGAAGCCGCCGCCAATCAAGGGGACTTCAGCGTCAAAATTAATTTGAGCGACAAACAAGGCTACACGCTGCGCCTCTCTGAATTACTCAATCAGCTCTCCACCGTAACCGATACCGGCCTGCGTGACGTCATGCGTGTTGCCAATGCCTTGGCCGATGGCGATCTGACCAAAACCATCACCCAAGATTATCCGGGTCTATTTGGCGAAACCAAACAAGGTGTAAACGCCACCGTTGAAAATCTGCAGCGTTTAGTGGGCGAAATTCAAGACTCTGGCGGGTCGATTAACGCCGCCGCCAAAGAAATCTCGCAAGGCAATGCCGATCTATCGCGCCGCACCGAATCACAAGCCGCCAGCTTAGAAGAAACCGCGTCGAGCATGGAAGAACTCACCAGCACCGTGAAGCAAAATGCTGAAAATGCCACGGTCGCCACCCAACTGGCGCGCTCTTCATCCGAAGTGGCGAGCAAAGGCGGCGCTGTCGTTAGCAAAGTGGTCGAAACAATGAGTTCCATCAACGAGGCCTCACGCAAAATTGTCGACATCATTAGCGTGATCGACGGTATTGCCTTTCAAACCAATATTTTGGCGCTGAACGCAGCGGTCGAAGCGGCGCGAGCAGGAGAACAAGGACGTGGCTTTGCGGTCGTTGCTTCCGAAGTACGCAACCTCGCACAGCGCTCAGCCTCGGCAGCCAAAGAAATCAAAACCTTGATCGGTGACTCGGTTCATCAAGTTGAATCGGGGGCGAAACTGGTCGCAGAGGCCGGCGTGACGATGACTGAAATTGAAACCAGTATTCAGCGTGTGACCGACATCATGAGCGAAATTTCAGCCGCCTCGACTGAGCAAAGTGCGGGCATTGCGCAGGTCAACCAAGCGATTATCCAAATGGATGAAGTCACCCAACAAAATGCCGCGCTCGTTGAACAAGCCTCTGCCGCCGCTGAGTCGCTTGAAGAGCAAGCGCAAAGTTTGGCCGAGGCCGTCAGCGTGTTTAAGCTCAACCACTCGCCAAAAAACGCGATGGCAAAAGCAGCACCCGTTTCGCACATCCGCAAACCCGTCACCAAACCTAGCGCCAACAAAGCCAGCACGACCGGCCGGCCGCCACAGCTAAGCCATGAAAAAGATGATGAACACTGGGCGGAGTTTTAAACGCGCGCAGCGCAGCTCACTCATCAGCAGAGCAGAGATATCGCTAGGAACTCAGGTATACTTACAGCAATTGAGTTGCGCATCGAATAGAAAAAATATAAACCTCAGCCCGCTGATAGCGACTGGGGTTTTTTTTATTGGCCGCCAAGCCAAAACCAATAGCACAAGGGTATTCAAAGCTAGCCCATTATCAACAATGGCTAGCGATAAATACCCAAGCAATCGACTTGTTGTACGTCAAATCCAAAGCACGGCAGAAAGGACTTTCATGAGCACCATCGAATCAGCGCGCGTTTTATCCATCATCCCGCCGATGACGCAGCTCAACACGCCCTACCCGTCGACGGCGTATTTGACTGGATTTTTACGTTCGCAACATATTGAGGCTCAACAAGCCGATCTGGCGCTGGCCTTGATGCTGAAGCTGTTTTCCAAAGAAGGATTGCTCGATGTTCGCAAAAAGGTCGAGAAAATCCCGCCCAAAAAACGCTCACCACAAGTCGCGCTATTTGATGCGACGTTTGATCGTTATTTAACGACGATCACGCCAACGATTGCGTTTTTGCAAGGCCGCGATTCAACCATTGGCCACCGCATTTGTAGCCGCAACTTTTTGCCCGAAGGTGCGCGCTTTGCGCCGCTGGAGGCTTATGTGGATGACGATGGTGGCGATCCGCTGGCTTGGGCGTTTGGCGCGCTAGGGATGCAAGACCGCGCACGACATTTGGGTACGCTGTATTTGAACGACATTGCCGATGTATTGCGCGAGGCGGTCGATTCACGGTTTGAATTTGTTCGTTACGCCGAATCTTTGGCGATGTCGCAACCGACCTTCGATCCGCTGGCGCGCGCGCTGGCCGCGCCGACGACGCTGGTCGATGATTATTTGGCCGAGCTGACCCTCGCCTCTGTCGCGCAGCACCAGCCGAATATCGTATTGCTGTCTGTGCCCTTCCCCGGTGCGGTATATGCCGCTTTCCGAATTGCGCAAACGATTAGAAAGCAATACCCCGATATAGTCATCGCGCTCGGTGGCGGCTTTGCCAATACCGAACTGCGCGAACTGAAAGAACCACGCGTATTTGATTTCTTTGATTACGTGATGCTCGACGCTGGCGAGCGCCCGCTGTTGGCGCTGCTCGATCACTTAAAAGGTAAACGCTCGCAGCAACGCTTGGTGCGTACTTTCGTGCGTATTGATGGTGCGGTGAAATACATCAACTTCGTCGAGCCAGAAGTGCCGTTTGGCGAAGTGGGTACGCCGACGTGGGATGGCTTGCCGCTCGATCGTTATTTATCCTTGCTCGACATGCTCAATCCAATGCATCGACTTTGGTCCGATGGGCGCTGGAACAAACTCACCGTCGCGCATGGCTGTTACTGGAAAAAATGCAGTTTTTGCGACATTACGCTCGATTATATTTCGCGCTATGAAACCACCACCGCCGAAGTGCTGGTCGATCGCATCGAGGCCATCATCGCCGAAACCGGTCAAACTGGCTTTCACTTTGTCGACGAAGCCGCGCCACCCAAAGCACTGAAAGCCTTGGCCGAAGAACTGATTCGCCGCAATGTGTCGATTTCATGGTGGGGCAATATCCGCTTTGAAAAAACCTTTAGCCCTGATCTATGCCGACTCTTGGCCGAAAGCGGCTGTATCGCGATTTCGGGGGGGCTTGAAGTCGCGTCAGATCGCTTGCTCACGCTGATGAAAAAAGGCGTTTCAGTCGAACAAGTCGCCAAAGTAACGCAAAGTTTTACCGAAGCGGGCGTGCTGGTGCATGCGTATTTGATGTACGGCTTCCCGACGCAAACGGTGCAAGATACGGTCGATGCGCTGGAATATGTGCGGCAATTGTTTGATAACGGCTGTATTCAATCTGGATTTTTCCACCGCTTTGCCTGCACGGTGCATTCGCCCGTCGGCAAAAACCCAGAAGAATTCGGCGTGACCTTGGAACAACTGCCGGAAATCAGCTTCGCCACCAACGACGTCGGCTTTATCGACCCAACGGGTGTCGATCACGATGAACTGGGCCAAGCGCTCAATAAAGCGCTGTACAACTACATGCACGGCATTGGTTTGGATGACGATGTGCGCGTTTGGTTTACCGGCAAAGTGCCGCGCACGACCATTGCCAAACATCGGCTCGCCAAAGCGCTACAGCAGTATTGATGCGCCAATCCATGCCGAGCGGCAAGCTCTGGCATGGACTGGGCCTCAACAAACCGATTCAAAAGACCGCTCCCAGCAACACCTTCAGCACCAATCAAGGATTAAATCCATCCAAAGCAGGATTTAATCTTTAACCTCCCAAGTAATATTCATTGTGAATATCAGCCAATTAAAGCCCCAATTCAATTTCAAATCTGGGCTGCAATATGAATATGTACTGATTTTGTCGGTTCAGACAACTTTCATTGGCGAAGCCGCACCAAGGCTTCTAAACTTGATTTCACGTGCGCCACAGCGCCCTCATCATCTGACATTACTGACCAGCAAGAAGGGAGAATAAGAATGACCCAGCCATCAGGCAGCCACCTACAACTGAAATGGTCTTGCACTACCAATGCACATAACGGTGATAATTTTTTAGCCGAACTCAGCTTAACTAATCTTTCGGATCAACCGCTGCCAGCAACAGGCTGGGCGCTCTATTTCAATACCTGCCGTAAAATCAAACCCGAAACGGTGAATGGCAATGTCGATGTGAAGCATGTGAATGGCGACCTTTGGCGCCTCGGCCCGAATGCAGAATTTACCGCCGTCGCCCCCGGCGAAACGTGCACCTTTGCTTATGAAGGCTTGTTCTGGGTGATTGCCGAAACCGATGCACCCTTGGGTTTTTATATCGTTTACAACGATGGCCAAGCCGATGCCCGCTTTGAAGCGATTGGCGACCCTGAAATTCGCCCGTTTACCAGCGAAGCTCAGCGCCACCGCACAGCCAACGATCTAGTCCCACTGAGCAGCCCGAGCCTGACCTTTGATCACAATAAAGATTTAACGCTATTAGCCAGCGAGCAAGTCGGCAAAATCACGCCAACACCACTATCTAGCGAATGGACTGCCGGCACATTTACGATCAACAAAGACACGCTCATTGTTCACAGCAATGAATTAGTCGCCGAAGCTCGCTTTTTGCGCGCCGCCATTCATGACGTCAGCGCAGTCAAATTACAACGCGCCGCAACTCGTCCAGCGGGTCGTCAGGCGATTGTGTTGCAAGTGGGCGCTGTTGCCGTGAGCGATACCCTCGCACCGAATGAAGCCTACAAGCTCGACATCAGCACCGACAGCATTACCATCACGGGCGCGAGCGCGCATGGCGTGTTTAACGCGCTACAAAGCTTGCGTCAGCTATTCCCAGTTGCCGCCTTCCTCAATCCACAAAGCACCTTGGCGGTGCCGTGCGGCAAGGTGCTTGACGCACCACGTTTTGCCTATCGTGGCATGCACTTGGATGTGGGCCGTAATTTCTGCAGCAAAGAAAGTGTATTGCGTTTGCTCGATTGCATGGCGCTGTACAAGCTCAATCAATTCCATTTCCATGTGACCGACGACGAAGGCTGGCGCCTAGAAATCCCTAGCCTGCCAGAACTCACTGAAATCGGTAGCAAACGCGGCTTTACGCAAAATGAGCACCACAACCTCGTGCCTTGCTTTGGCTCGGGTGGCGATGTGGCTGGCGCGGCCGGAACGGGCTTTTACACTCGCGAAGACTTTATTGAAATTTTGAAGTTCGCTACCGCCCGCCACATTGAAGTCGTGCCGGAAATCGACGTACCCGGCCACGCTCGCGCCGCGATTAAAGCGATGAATATGCGCTATAGCCGCCTCATGCAAACCGGCCAAGAAACCGAAGCCAAGCAATATTTGCTCTGCGATTTTGACGATGTGTCTGAATATGAATCAGTGCAATTGTGGCACGATAACGTGATGTGTATCGCCCAAGAGTCGTGCTACAACTTTATCGAAACCGTGTTGCACGACATTCAAGCAATGTACCAAGCCGCTGGCGCGCCATTCACCACCATGCACACCGGTGGTGACGAAGTACCGCACGGCGCATGGGAAAAATCACCGATTTGCCAAGCGTTCATGAAAGAACAAGGCATGACGACCATTCTTGAATTACAAAATTACTTCCTCGCCCGTTACCGTGACTTATTGAAAAAATACGGTCTGGTGTTTGGCGGCTGGGAAGAAATTGCGCTGATCAAAAAAGAAGTCAACGGTGCGCACACGCATGGCCCAAATCCAGAATTCGTCAACGCCAACTTCCGCCCTTACGTATGGAACAACGTCTGGGGCTGGGGCCAAGAAGACTTCGCGTATCAATTGGCCAACGCCGGTTACAAAACCGTATTGTCGAACGTGACCAACCTCTATTTTGACTTGGCCTATGCCAAAGATCCGGCTGAGCCTGGCTACTACTGGGGCGGCTTTATCGAGACTCGCGGCGCGTATGAGTTCTGCCCGCTGGATATCTTCACGACGGCCACCGTCAATCTAATGGGTCATCCACTAGATCAAGACAATATCGCCAGCAAAGTGCGTTTGACTAGCGAGGGCACCAAAAACATCATCGGGATTCAAGGTCAATTGTGGTCGGAAAACATCCGCAATCAAGCCCGCCTCGAATACCTCGCCATGCCACGGATTATTGCCTTGGCTGAACGCGCATGGGCTGTCGATCCAAAATGGACCTTCATTGCCGATGCTAGCGCGCGCA
>CAUPHX010000146.1:0-8202 GCA_963511125.1 uncultured Deefgea sp.
GGTGTCGCTTGGTTTTCATCAATATTCAATTTTGCTATTTTAAGTTTACCTGCATACTCAGCAGCAACCTCTTCTAAAATTGGCCCAATCATCTTGCAAGGGCCGCACCATTCGGCCCAATAGTCGACCAATACAGGCTCTTGCGCTTGCAAGACTTCCGCTTCAAAAGTTGCATCAGTGACATTAAGAATATTTTCACTCATTGAGGTTCTCCAGTTTTCTCATGTTAGGCGCTAAGGCCGTAAATTGCGCCAGTTATGCATGGCAATATATTAATTAATGCGGCCAAAAATATAAATTTCAAGGAGCTAAAGCTTAAAAAGCGGCGGCAACTGCCTCATCCAATCGCTCTACAGTCGTGACTATCATCCCTTCAATTGGCTGCCTTGGTCGATTCGCCTTGGGGACAATCGCATGAGGGAAACCCAGCTTTGCGGCCGCTTTTAAACGTTCCTGCCCGCGCTGAACTGGGCGAACTTCCCCCGCCAAACCCACTTCGCCAAAGACTACCATTTTAGCGGGTAGCGGCTTATTTTTTAATGAGGATACAATCGCAATTAACATCGCCAAATCCGCTGCTGGCTCCGCTATTCGAACGCCACCTACTGCATTAATGAAGACATCTTGATCGAAAGCAACGATGCCAGCATGGCGATGCAATACTGCCAATAGCAACGCCAAGCGATTTTGCTCTACACCCAAAGCGAGCCGTTTAACTTGAGGTGAATGAGCATCATCAACCAGCGCCTGAACTTCAACCAGCATAGGTCGAGTTCCTTCTTGTGTCACCATCACACACGAGCCTGCAACAGGCTCTGCATGTTGACTTAAAAACATTGCAGAGGGATTCGATACTTCGCGTAAACCTTTATCGGTCATCGCGAAAACGCCCAACTCGTTCACGGCACCAAAGCGGTTTTTAATGGCTCTAATTAAACGAAAACTAGAATGGGTATCCCCTTCAAAATACAATACCGCATCAACAATGTGCTCCAACACTCGAGGCCCAGCAATTGCGCCATCTTTAGTCACATGCCCCACCAGCAACACCGAAGTTCCATGTCGTTTAGCAAATCGGGTTAATTGTGACGAACACTCCCTTACCTGAGCAACACTACCTGGTGCACTCGTTAATGCCTCGGTAAACATGGTTTGAATTGAATCAATCACCACAACTTTAGGCGCTTCATTCACAAGTGCTAGTAAAATTTTCTCTAAACTAATTTCTGGATACAAACGAACTTTGGCTGTGGGCACTCCTAAGCGCCGAGCACGCAAAGCAATTTGTTGCGCCGACTCCTCGCCACTGACATAAAGTACAGGTTGCGTTTCAGATAATTTTGCCAATGCTTGTAGCAGCAACGTGGATTTACCAATACCCGGATCACCACCGATGAGGACAACACCACCCGGCACTAAACCACCGCCGAGCACACGATCTAATTCATCCATCTGCGTTGGAATACGCGGAACCTCTTCTGCATTCACTTCAGCTAAATTTTTTATTGCACCATCAGCGGCAAGAGACTGAAAACGTCCAGTCGCTGGCTTATTTTCTGCGGCACTTTCCTCAAGCGTGTTCCAGTCTCCGCACTGCGGACACTGTCCTTGCCACTTGGGTGATATACCGCCACATTCTCGGCAAACAAACGTTGTTTTAGCTTTACTCATAAAATCCAAATTAAAACGGCTCGCAATGCGAGCCGTTTAGTAAAAATACGGCAACATTAAATATACTTGAACAAGCTTAAATCATGTACTTGAGAAAACCTATTTCTAGTTGCTTCTAATATGGTTTGATTTTGAGCGAACTCACACAGCGCTTCTGCCCAATTTAAATCCTGCAAATCTCTCAAGGTCGTCGCATACTGTAATTTCAAATCCTCAGTGGTATCCTTCACTGAATCTGTTTCATTCATTCTTGCCCCTAAATAAGCCTGGGCGTTAACTACACTACCTAATGAATTTGATAGATCGGATAGCGCCGTATTCAATTGATTTTGAAATGCCGCTTGTCCTCGGCCAGAACCATCGGTTTGATAGGTATTGAGTGCACTCGACAGCCGCCCCAAGGTGGTAAATAAATCTGTATTCACACTCGGTTTTACTGAAAATTGATCTGCTGGACCTGCAGCCCCTAATGGAAATTTAGTTAGCGGATCAATTGAAATTGGAGTGCCTTTAACGCTAGTTTTAACACCATAATCAAATGCAGGGCCAGCTGGATCCGTAGCTAGACGCTTAAATTCAATATTGCCCCCTGAAGTAAAATTACGTGGCCCACTGGTATTACCTATGACAGGGTTACCCGTAATTAATGAATTGCCTCCCGCATCGACAAGGTCATAAGAAATCGTTGGCTCTTCAGGTTTAGTGGTATTTGGCTGCCAATAAAACTGAATTTTAAAATCTCTTGTCGCAGGAGCTGCAGCCCATTTGGCCGGATCAATGACTTCACCAGGACTTACAATACCACTACCAAAATTAGCTGGATTGTAAGCTGTGACAAAGGTGCCATTGCCGTTTTTTATATTTCTAAAAATATCACTACCTGCCTCTGAGATAGGCAGTTGTCGTCCATCCGAAATTTGAACCAAACGACGACCGTCATCACCGACGTACTTTACGTTTCCAAAACTGGTTTCGCTAAAGGGTTCTGTATCGCCTTTAAAGCCTGAAAATAAATAATTGCCTTGTCCGTCAGTGGTATTTGCCAAAGCGAGTAATTCTTGATAGCGCCCTTGCAACTCAGCTTCTTTCGTTTTCTTCTCGGCCAGTGTAAAAGCTGGATTCCCTGCAGAAACAGCCAATTGCTGAATATTAATTATGCCAGCAGTCACTTGATTCAGTGTCGACTCACTTAAGCGCATAAATGAATCAGCAGCAGTACTATTGGTTGCGTATTGTTTATTAATGGACAAACTCTGAGAAATATCTAATGCACGTGCAGATGCAATTGGATCATCCGCTGGCGTTAATATTTTTCGACCTGAAGACAGCTGGCTTTGCAATTTAGCTTGATCAGTTTGATGTTGCTGTAGTGCATAACTGCCATTATTAAATAATGTTGATGTTGCGATACGCATTGTGATTCTCCCTAGCAGGCTGATTGAATTTAGCGTCCTAAATTAACAATCTCATCAAATGCTTTTTGAGCAATTTGAATCACTTTACTGGCTGCTTGATAAGCTTGTTGATAGCGCAATAAATTTGCAGCTTCTTCATCCAAATTAACAGCCGACACCGAGTCTCGATTATTCACCGAGGTTCTCAAGAGCTGACTTTGTGCCTTACCCATAATCGTCGCCTCATTGGTTTGTGTACCAATGGTCGCCACCATACGTCCATAAGACTCTTGGTAGGTCGCTGAGCCACCTTCAAGTACGCGCGTTGTTTGGAGTTTACCCAAAGCTAATGCGGTTCGATTATCAGCATTCCCATTGATATTTGGCCCAATGACAAGGGTATCACCCGTTGCAGGTACCCCATCGAGTTTCATATTCCAACCATTAAAACTAATGGGTGATCCCGCGGTATAAGTTTGCGCTACTAAAGTGGTAATACCATCAGAAATCGTATATTGCGATGCACTGGTAAATGTGAGTGTTGTATTATTTTTTAATGCCCCACTTACTGCGGCGTCGGTAGCACTTAACGACGGCTTATCTACCAGCGGTTGACTAATCTTTAAGCTACCTGTGTTTGTAGTGAGCTGCGCAACTATCGGTGCCGCAGCAGCGATTTCCTTGGGGTCGGTAATTCTTACCGCGATACCATCAATGGCGCCATCTAAGGGCTTAATCGTAAAACGGTCACCGGAAGCCATAACACCCGAAGCAATATGAATTGAAATACCATCTTGCGTTATTCCCTGCGCAACAAGGGCTGGCGAGTAGGCTGTTTTAACATTAGTGCTTAAGTTGGTCAGCCCGTAGTTAGTCCCATCAAATGAGAATTCATAATTACTAGCCGTTAGATTGCCAACATTTGAAATATTCCCAGCGAGTACTGCCGTTCCAGTATTGGCTGTATTGGTCAGAACATTACCCAGAGCTGGCGGAAAGCCAAAGCCTGACTGTATTGGTGGGTTCAACGCAGCAGGGCCTGCGGCCACTGTCATGCCAAATGCCGTACCACCCAAAGCAATGGTACTGATCGAACCATCAGACAATCTTTTGACATCATAATTCGCACCATTCGGTGTGATCGAAAAGTCACTACTTGGAATACCCGAAGCGGGCGCAGTCACTCTGATGTTCTGTGCGCCGACTTTAAAATCAACCACATTGGATCGTGGCAAATCGAAAATATTTTGCCCCATATTGCCATTTAAATCTTGACCCGCTTTATGCTGTTGATTAAATGTATCAATCAGCCCTAGCGCAGTCCGCTCTAGGCTATTTTGAGCTAAATCGAGCGACTGTCTACGATAATCAAGCAAACCGCCTAACTTTCCTCCCGAAACTAAACTATCTGGCAAGAAAATTGAAACCCCATTTTGCTCATAAGCAATAGAGATGCTTTCTGCATCGCCTGGGTTTGGAACTGCCGCCAGCGTAAATGTCTGCGAGCCAACAACTAAGCCCTGCCCCGAACCGACAAATAAATTAATTGAACCGTCACTAAGCGGTAACGACGTAGTTTTAATTAATTTATTTAAATCTTTAACCAGTAAATCACGCTGATCGAGCAAGTCATTGGGTGGTTGGCCACTACTTTGAGCGACCACAATTTTATTATTCAAATCAGCGACTTGACCCGCGTAGGCATTTATGTTGCTGACAGAATTTGTAATCTCCCCCTTCAATGCCGAACGTTGTTGATCCAATCGCTGAGAGAAAATTTGAAATCGATTCACTAATGTTTGCGCACTGGCCAACATCGCTTGACGAGATGGCGGATTTGCAGGGTTAGTTGCTACGTTTTGTACCGAGGAAAAAAAGTCTTGCAGCGCAGGAGAAACCCCAGCCGTTGGGTCGGCAATAATATTGTTGATTTCAGACAAATGCGACAAACGTGTCTCTTGATAACTCGATTGGGTTTGTGCCACCTCAACCGCTTTCGTTAAAAATTGATCAAATACCCGCGCAATTGACTCAACTTTGACACCGAGACCATTAAAACCACTCCCTGCTAACTGAGGGTACGGTGCGCTTTGTCGAACACCTTGCCTCGAAAAACCATCGGTATTCGCATTGGCAATATTGTGGCCAGTGGTTGTCAAACCCAAGTTAGCGGCATTTAAGCCTGATACACCAATACCAAATATAGATGAGGCCATGATTCTTTACTCCTGTTCTTACTTATCGGCGTTATGCGCTCAGTCTTGAGTTATTCACACCCAAACGGGCGGCCACACTATCTGCGACGCGTGCTAATTTCTGGGCGTATTGTGGGTCAGTCGCGTAACCGTCTTTCGCTAGGGCTTTCGCAAAACCAACTGCATCACTGCCTTGACCTAAAGCATCGCCAAACCGTTTTTTCATAACCGCCCCGTAATCAGCAAATGCTTCAGCATATGAATCATAGGCTCGAAATTTTTCAATCCGTTTTTGCGATACGCCGTCGATAAACTCAGTGGTCATAACATCGACGGTTTTACCTTTCCAGCTGGATCCGGCCTTAATTCCGAACACATTAAACGAATCTTTTCCTGCGGCATCATTAATGGTTTTTTTGCCCCAGCCTGTTTCTAGCGCTGCGTGAGCAAGGAGTACATGCGGTGCTACGCCCAGATCAGACGCGGTATTTTTTGCGGCGCCACTCAGTTTCCCCAAGAAATCGCTGGCGCTTGAAAGCACTTTATCGGCAACACTCGGTAAAGTTGCGGCAGATTTTGCCGCCAAGGAATTCACTTTATTTACAGCTGGATAATCAAACGCACGATCTTTGAATGGATCGGCGGCACGACGCAGCGGTTGATTTAATAAGCTTGGGTTTTGTTGAACTTGAATTTGCCGTGTAATCATCTCAGCCAGACCCAAACTACCCTTGCTAGACCACATTTGAGTGAGCTGCTGATCGTGCATGCCACGAAACATTTCCACGCCGCTGCTTTGATTCATACCATCCGTTGGGCTTGCTGTACGCATCGCAGAGAGCATTTGCTGCATCAATAGCGCCTCAAATTGCTGAGCGACCGCTTTTGTACCCTCCGTAGAATCAGCACGATTTGTCGCACGGATTTTATTCACGGCAGTTGGGTCAATGGCGAGTGTGTTTTGAATCGCATTACTTGCGGATTTCATGGTACAGCTCCGTTACTCAGATTTCCTTAATTATCAAAGTCTAAGCAAGGAGTGTGCCGAAATTAAATAACAATATGACTAAATATAAAATATCGATGTATTTAGCTGCAGACTATTATATTAAATGCCTACAGCAACATACATCGAATCAAATCACTTCAAGCACAGCATTCAATGCACCTGCGGCCTTCATTGCCTGCAAGATGGCGAGCAAATCTTGTGGCGTTGCACCGACTGAGTTTAAAGCACGAACCACTTGATTTAATGAAGTCGCCTTCGGTATCTTAACAATAGGCCCTTTGCCCGTTTCAATATCGATTTCAGCATTCTGAACCCGCTGTGGACGGCCCCCTACAACCGCATTCGGCTGCGCGACTTGGTTATCCGCAATGATGGTGACCGTTAAATTACCATGCGCAATTGCGCAAGCATTCACTGTTACGGCCTGATTCATAACAACTGAACCCGTCCGTGCATTGATAATTACTTTAGGATTAACTGGCGCAGGAATCACATCAATTGTTTCTAATCGCGCTAAAAAAGCCACCCGCTGATTAGGATCTTGTGGTGCTCTTACTTGAATAACACGACCATCGAGTGCAGTTGCTACAGCGCCGATCTGGCTATTAATTGCATTCACCACACGACTCGCTGTTGAAAAATCAGTTTGCAGCAACTCAAGTTGAACAAATTCCCCGTTGCCAAGTAAAGTCGGCACGGCGCGTTCAACCGTTGCGCCGCCCGGCACCAAACCCGTTGCCAGTTGGTTAACTTGAACACTCGTTCCCGCCGCTGCAGCTCCTGCACCAGCAACCACCAAATTACCTTGTGCCATGGCGTAAATTTGACCATCGGCCCCCTTCAAAGGCGCCATCAGCAAGGCCCCCCCGCGTAGACTTTTAGCGTTGCCAATTGAAGAAACAACCACATCAAGCGGCTGACCAGGACGAGCAAATGCTGGCAAAGTCGCGGTCACTGTCACCGCAGCCACATTCTTAAGTTGCAAATTCCCACCAAGAGGAACTTGAATGCCCATATTGGTAAGCATATTGATAATTGACTGGACCGTGAACGGCGTTTGGGTTGTTTGGTCACCCGTGCCATCCAAGCCCACGACCAAGCCATACCCTGCCAATTGATTGGTGCGTACGCCAGCAAAGCTCGCCAACTGTTTCAGTGGCTCAGCCATGCTCGGCAGTGAGAGGCAACACAATAATCCAGCCACAATTAAACGACGCATAGCATTTCCTTTAACTGCCCACATTAAAAGGGCCACACGGACATAAATGCACGCTGCATCCACCCCATTGTGTTCGCATCAGCTATTGACCCTTGCCCAACCTGTTCAATGCGCGCATCAGCAACTCGTGTTGACGAAATCGTATTGCCTGCTCGGATATCATTTGGATTAATCACGCCAGAAAATCGAATTAAACTCGTTTGCCCATTCACTGCAACTTGCTTTTCACCACCAATAGTGAGATTGCCATTGGCCAGCACATCGACTACCGTAACTGCAATTGTTCCTCTGAATGTATTCGAGCTATTGGTTTGCCCTTTACCAGCAAACGTATTCTCTGAAGTGACATCTGCGCTGGCATTCACTAATTTACTCAAGAATGAAGGCATATACGGGAAATCAGCCGTACCGCTCAAGGCTAAAGTACCACTTTTATTCGCCCCACTATTGGCCGAATTCACTGCCGACAAATTCTCTTCAATATTGATAATGACAACATCGCCAATACGACGCGCATTTGGCTCTTGAAATAAAAGCTTGGCCGTATTTGCCTGAAAAATTGCACCATTATTATTAGGTGTGTTTATGTATTGCTGCGGGCTAGCGTTAACGGGTTGATTTAAAATCGACTGTGGCGCAACACAAGCTGTTAAGCCAATAACAAGCAACAATAATGAACATAAACGTAAACTAATCAATTTATAAAGTACCTAA
>CAUPHX010000147.1:0-8191 GCA_963511125.1 uncultured Deefgea sp.
GTGGGTTGATGATGGGAGTCGACATCATCGAGCCAAACGTGCCGCCGTTAGAGATCGTGTAAGTACCGCCAGTCAACTCTTCAACGCCCAATTTACCTTCTTGAGCACGTTTACCAAAGTCAGCGATGGTTTTTTCGATATCCGCCAATGACAATTGATCAGCATTACGAATAATTGGCACCACCAAACCACGTGGGCTACCGACTGCGACACCGATATCAAAGTAACCGTGATACACGATGTCTTTTCCATCAACCGATGCATTCACGATTGGGTATTTTTTCAACGCAGCAACTACGGCTTTCACAAAGAAACCCATGAAACCTAGCTTAACGCCGTGCTCTTTTTCAAACTTGTCTTTGTATTTATTGCGCAAGTCCATCACTGGCTTCATGTTCACTTCATTGAACGTGGTCAGAATGGCGTTGGTTTGTTGTGATTCAAGCAGGCGCTCCGCAACACGAGCACGCAAGCGGCTCATTGGCACGCGTTGTTCTGCGCGATCGCCCACAGGTGCTGCAACAACAGGTGCCTTAGCGGCGGCAGTTGTTGGCTTGCTCAAGTGATTTTGTACGTCTTCTTTCAAAACTCGGCCATCACGACCCGAGCCTGATACATCCGCCAAATTCACACCGGCATCTGCAGCGAGCTTTTTCGCGGCAGGCATACCGATCACTTCAGATGTTGCAACCGAGGCAACAGCCGCAACTGGTGCAGCTGCAGCAGGCGCTTGTGCCACCGCCGAAGTATCAATCCGCGCAATCACTTGCAAGCTGCCGACGGTTGCGCCGTCTTGCTCAACGATTTCAACCAGCACACCGGCTTGCTGTGCTGGAATTTCGAGCACAACTTTATCGGTTTCAAGGTCGATCAAATTTTCATCGCGAGCAACGGCTTCGCCGATTTTTTTCTTCCAAGACACTAAGGTCGCTTCAGAAACTGATTCAGGCAACTGGGGTACTAAAATTTCTACAATCATTTTTAAACTCCAAATGGGTCTTGACTATGACACACACGTCAACAAGACGCGGCGGCCATCTAAGATGAGCCACCGCGTTGGATTACATCTTCATCGCTTCTTCAACAAAAGCTTTGAGCTGGGCATTATGCTTACTCATATAACCCACCGCAGGCGATGCTGATGATGGACGGCCAGCATAAAGTAGGACTTGTTTGGCCTCTAACACGTCTTCTAAGCGGTGACGCAATTGATGCCATGCGCCTTGATTACGTGGCTCTTCTTGCGCCCACATAATTTCTTTCGCATTCGGATACTTGCTCAACTCAGCTTTCAGCTCATCCGCAGGGAATGGATACAACTGTTCGATACGTACAATTGCAATCTCTTTGAGTTCGCGCTCGGTACGACCTGCTAACAAATCGTAATACACCTGACCAGCACAACAAATAACACGTTTAACTTTTTTGTTGTCCAACTCTTGTGCTTCACCAATGACTGAACGGAATTCACCAGAGGTGAATTGCTCGATTGGGCTGGCCGCATTTTTTGCCTTCAAGAGTTTTTTGCTCATGATGATAATCAACGGCTTGCGATAAGGACGCAACATTTGACGACGCAGTGCGTGGTACATTTGCGCCGCTTCCGACAGCATCAAGACTTGGATATTGTGCTCAGCGCACAATTGCAAATAACGCTCAACCCGTGCCGAAGAATGCTCTGGACCTTGACCATCGTAACCATGCGGCAAGATCATCGTGAGGCCGCACAAACGACCCCACTTGGTTTCACCAGACGCAATAAACTGATCGATCACCACTTGCGCGCCATTGGCGAAGTCACCAAACTGCGCTTCCCAAATTACTAGCTCGCCGGGTTCTGAACAGGCATAGCCATATTCAAATGCCAAAACGGCTTCTTCATTCAAGATCGAATCAATAACGCGGAATGGACCTTGGTTTTCGGAGAGGTTTTGCAAGGGAACGTGAACGCCGTGATCCCATTTTTCACGATTCTGATCGTGTAAAACGGCATGACGATGATTGAACGTACCACGACCTGAATCTTCACCCGACAAACGTACACCAATACCTTCGGTCAATAATGTTGCGTAAGCCAAATGCTCGGCCATACCGAAATCGACAGGGACTTCACCCGTCACCATGGCTTTGCGTTCTTTGATGATTTTTTCTACGTTGGCACGCAGTTTGAAATCAGCGGGAATCGTGGTGAATTTGTCTGTCAAACGAACTAAATCAGCATGTGGCACTGATGTCACCACCGGCTGACGCCAGTGCGTACCAAGGTATTTAGTCCAGTCAATCGCGTGGGCGCGCTTGTAATCAGTCAGCGTCGTTTTTTCAACGTGCTCACCGCGATCAAGTGCATCACGATAGGCTTGAATCATGCCATCGGCTTCTTGCTCAGTCACAACACCTTCAGCAATCAAACGATCTGCATATTTGCGACGAGCACCTGGATGTTGTGCCACTTTACGGTACATCATCGGTTGCGTTACAAATGGATCATCCGCTTCGTTGTGACCGTGCTTGCGGTAACAAACTAGGTCAATGACGACGTCTTTGTGGAATTTTTGACGGTACTGCAATGCGGCATCAGTCACTAAACACACCGCTTCTGGATCATCACCGTTCACATGGAAAATCGGCGCCTCAACCATTTTGGCGATGTCGGTACTGTAAATCGTCGAGCGATTATCGCGAATATCCGACGTGGTAAAACCCACTTGGTTATTAATCACCAAATGCACTGTACCGCCCGTGCCGTAGCCACGGGTTTGTGACATATTGAACGTGCCTTGATTGGTGCCCAAGCCGATAAACGCTGAGTCACCGTGAATCAATAAAGGCAATACTTGATCGCCAGTTAAATCTTTACGGCGATGTTGACGTGCACGAACAGAGCCTTCCACCACTGGATTCACGATTTCCAAATGCGATGGATTGAACGCCAAAGTCAAATGCAATGGGCCGCCCGCAGTCGGAATGTCCGAGCTAAAACCCATGTGGTATTTCACGTCGCCCGAAGCCAGCGAGGTATCGTAACGACCTTCAAATTCGCCAAACAAATCACGCGGCATTTTGCCGAGGATATTGACCAGCATATTTAAGCGGCCACGATGGGCCATACCAATCACTATTTCTTTAACGCCTGAAGCACCGGCTGCTTGTGCTAAATAATCCACCGCCGGAATCATCGAATCGCCACCCTCAAGCGAGAAGCGTTTTTGACCGACGTATTTTTTATGCAGGTATTGCTCAAGTGTCTCAGCGGCGGTCACTTGTTTCAGAATGTGTTTTTTCTGATCAACATTAAAGCTCGGTTGCGAGCGGCGGGATTCAAAGAATTCTTGCACCCAAGCGCGCTCTTCGGCGTTGGTCACATGCATGTATTCCAAGCCGATATTGCCGCAATAAGTTTGCTTTAAGAAACCCAGCACTTCCGCCGGTGTTGCGCGCTCAAGACCGATAATATTAGTACCCAATTTCACCGCCATGTCACTTTCGGATAGGTTGTGCGTTTTGGGATCCAATTGCGGCATCGGCACTTTATCCATTCTTTCCAATGGATCCAATTGCGCACCACGACTTCCCATAATACGGTAAGCCGAGATCAAGCGAAGTAAATTGACTTGACGTTCAATTGCCACTTCATCCACCACGCCAGCAGCGCGGACGGGTTGCTTGGCCAATTGACGGAATGACTCTTCAATCGGACCACGTGCAACATCACGCGCAACTGAGCCTGGGGTCAATTGCAATTTATCAAAATAAGCACGCCACTCAGCATCCACTGAGTTCGGGTCAAACAAATATTGTTCGTAAAGGTCTTCTACGAACGGAGCATTCCCGCCAAAAAGCTGAGAATTTGTTTCGAGTTCTTTCATCATTGCCGTGTATTCCAGTTTTTATCTGCTTGTACATGCTGCCGGTCAATGCAGCTACGCTCCAATGAATTCATCATCAGAGCGCAGGAACGTGGTCTTAGCCGCGTTTGTCCATCGGTACGTAGTCGCGTTTTTCTGCGCCTGTGTATTGCTGACGTGGGCGACCGATCTTCATGCCTGGATCAGAAATCATTTCATTCCAATGGCTAATCCAACCTACCGTACGTGCCAAAGCAAAAATTACGGTAAACATCGGCACTGGAATACCCAAGGCTGATTGCACGATACCTGAGTAGAAATCTACGTTTGGATACAGTTTACGCTCGATGAAGTAAGTATCTTCAAGCGCAATTTTTTCCAATTCCATCGCCAATTTGAACTTAGGATCGTCTTGCAAGCCCATTTCAGCCAAGACTTCATGGCAAATGCGGCGCATCACGCTGGCGCGTGGATCGGTATTTTTATAAACACGATGACCAAAGCCCATTAGTTTATGGGTTTTTGCTTTTACGCCATCCATAAACGCAGGAACGTTTTCAACTGAACCAATTTCATCCAGCATCACCAATACAGCTTCGTTTGCACCACCGTGTGATGGACCCCAAAGACACGCGATACCTGCAGCGATACACGCAAACGGATTTGCACCTGACGAGCCAGCCAAACGAACGGTCGAAGTTGATGCGTTTTGTTCGTGATCAGCATGCAGCGTGAAAATCACATCCAAAGCGCGAACTAGTACTGGATTTGGTACGTATTCTTCACAAGGCGTTGAGAACATCATATGCATGAAGTTCGCGGTGTAGCTCAAATCGTTACGCGGATAAACGAATGGCAAGCCTTGGTTATAGCGGTAGCACATCGCCGCAATCGTTGGGATTTTCGAGATCAAACGGAACATCGCCACTTTGCGGTGCTCTGGATCATTGATATCTAAGCTGTCTTGGTAGAACGCTGACAAAGCGCCAACCACACCGACCATCATCGCCATTGGATGTGAATCGCGGCGGAAGCCTTTAAAAAACGAACTTAATTGTTCGTGAATCATGGTGTGATTCATAACGGTTTTAACAAATTCAGCTTTTTGAGCTTGGTTTGGCAACTCACCGTTAATCAATAAGTAGCAAACTTCAAGATAATCAGAATCTTCAGCAAGTTGCTCAATTGGGTAACCACGGTAGTACAACTGACCTAAATCACCATCGATGAAAGTGATTTTCGATTCGCAGCTCGAAGTCGCCAAAAAACCCGGGTCAAAGGTAAACATGCCCGTTTGCGAAAACTTACGAATATCAACAACATCAGGACCTAAAGTGCTCGGCAATACGGGAAAATCAATCGGATCTTGTCCGTCGTTGTAGGTCAGTGTGACTTTCTTGTCCATGGGTAGACTCCTGTTAAGCAATTTGGCCAAAGCCAATTATTGTTGTGCAGCGCTAATGCGCTCTATCATCACGGCGAGCTGTGCGTCAGGACACACTGACTTACCGTTGACGTATTCTAAAAAATCCCAGTCTGGCAACATTAAAACTTGTTCATACACCGCCAGATCAGCTTCCGATAGTGTAGGCAGAATATCAGAAACAAAACGCTCCAATTGCAAATCCAACTCCAACAAACCACGGCGGGAGCGCCAAATCATTCGTTTCAGTTCTACTTCATCCATCACACACCTCGCAACACTGGGTATATCACTCCAGCACTTAAGAATAAAAAGCTAGAGCAACATACCCCAACATCAACTAATACGTTTCACCATCAAGTCTTTGATCTTACCAATGGCTTTGGTTGGATTGAGTTCTTTCGGGCAAACATCAACGCAATTCATGATGCTATGACAGCGGAACAAACGGTATGGATCTTCTAAATTATCCAAACGCGCGCTCGTAGCTTCATCACGCGTGTCAGCAATAAAGCGATACGCCGCCAGCAAACCAGCAGGACCCACGAATTTGTCCGGATTCCACCAGAATGATGGGCAAGACGTTGAACAGCAAGCGCACAGAATACACTCATACAAACCATCAAGCTCTTTACGATCTTCTTGGCTTTGTAGGCGTTCACGATCTGGCGCTGGGCTGTCGTTAATCACGTACGGTTTGATCGAGTGATATTGCTTGAAGAACTGCGTCATATCGACGATCAAGTCGCGAATCACTGGCAAGCCTGGCAATGGACGAACTTCGATTGGTTGTTTAAGCGTATCAATATCGGTAATACAGGCCAGGCCATTTTTGCCATTGATGTTCATCGCATCCGAGCCACACACGCCTTCACGGCATGAACGGCGGAATGATAATGACTCATCAACTACTTTGAGCTTCACCAACGCATCAAGCAATTTACGCTCAGTCGTGGTGTCGACATCAACACTGATGTCTTGCATGTACGGTTTAGCGTCTTTATCTGGGTCGTAACGATAAACGCGGAATTTGACGGATTGAGTAGTCATAGCAGCCTCTTAGTACGAGCGAGTCTTCAGCACAACTGACGGTGCAGTCAGTGGCTGTAGATTGACAGGTTTGTATTCAAGACGATTGTCTTCGCGATACCACAGGGTGTGTTTCAACCAGTTCGCATCATCACGGCCATTAGGTGTTTCTGGCACGTCTAAAGCATCATCACGAACGTGTGCGCCACGAGACTCTTTGCGCGCTTCCGCAGAAATCATGGTCGCTTTGGCCACTTCAATCAAATTTTCCAACTCAAGCGCTTCAAGTCGGGCAGTATTAAAGGTTTTCGATTTGTCGCTAATGGTGATAGTTTTCACCATTTCTTCGACTTCTAGAATCTTTTTTACACCTTCTTTAAGCATGTCATTGAAGCGGAATACGCCTGCATGCGCTTGCATTGTGCGTTGCATCGCCAAGCGAGCTTCGTTCACATTCGTACCCGTTGTTTGGTTATCCAAACGAGCAACGCGAGCCACTGATCGCTCAACATCTTTCATTGAGATTTCGGGGAACGATTCATGATGCGATTTGATGTAATCGATCATTGAATTGCCTGAAGACTTACCAAACACCAACAAATCAAGTAGTGAATTGGTGCCCAAACGGTTTGCGCCATGTACCGAAGCACAGGCACACTCACCAGCAGCATAAAAGCCTGGCACAGTGGCGTTTTCCATCACCACTTCGCCCTTATAATTGGTCGGAATTCCGCCCATTTGGTAGTGGCAAGTTGGCACAACAGGGATTGGCGCTTTAATTGGATCAACGCCAGCAAATTTGATCGAAATTTCGCGAATGCCTGGCAATTTCGACATGATCACTTCTGGATCTAAATGCGTAATATCCAGCAATACGTGATCTTTATTCGGGCCACAACCACGGCCTTCATTAATCTCAGTCACCATCGCACGTGAAACGACGTCGCGTGAAGCCAAATCTTTGGCATTCGGCGCGTAACGCTCCATAAAGCGTTCGCCATCGGAGTTGCGTAAAATACCACCCTCACCGCGAACACCTTCGGTAATCAAGACACCCGCACCGGCTACGCCAGTTGGGTGGAACTGCCAGAATTCCATGTCTTCCAGCGGTACGCCAGCGCGCGCAGCCATTCCCAAACCGTCGCCAGTATTGATAAAGGCATTGGTTGAAGAAGAGTAAATACGACCCGCGCCGCCAGTGGCGAACAAGGTTGCTTTAGCTTGGAAAATCACGACTTCAGATGTTTCCATCTCCATCGCGACGACGCCTTGAACCACACCGCTCTCATCGCGAATCAAATCGAGCGCCATCCATTCCACGAAGAATTGAGTATTAGCGCGAACGTTACGTTGGTACAAAGCATGCAACATCGCGTGACCAGTCCGGTCAGCAGCAGCACAGGCGCGGCGAACTGGTTTCTCGCCAAAGTTACTCATATGGCCGCCGAATGGGCGCTGATAAATCGTGCCATCGCTATTACGGTCAAACGGCATACCAAAGTGCTCAAGCTCAATCACCACTTTAGGCGCTTCACGGCACATAAATTCGATTGCATCTTGGTCACCCAACCAGTCCGAACCTTTTACGGTGTCGTACATGTGCCAAGTCCAGTGATCTGGCTCAGAATTACCCAATGACGCAGAGACTCCGCCTTGCGCCGCAACCGTGTGCGAGCGCGTAGGGAATACTTTCGACAAGACCGCTGTTTTTACGCCGGCCTCAGACAATTGCAATGCAGCGCGTAGGCCAGCGCCACCGGCACCGACGATTAGCGCGTCAAATTTGCGAACAGGAATCGGACGCTTAATAGACTCTTGGCTCATAGAACACCCCATACAACTTTAACCCTATAAATCAAACTACCGAGCAACCAAAGCAGCGTCAGAACATGCA